>CAYTDX010000105.1:0-4414 GCA_964436655.1 uncultured Caldimicrobium sp. | reverse complement strand
TCCTCCTTTTCTTTCTGACTTTTTTAACCTTTTTCAGAGGATTTAATCGCATTTCATAGCCACATATTAACATCGTGATGACACCTCAAGATTCTCCAATACCATCGTCTGAGGTAGCCAAAAGCTTTGGCTTGTGTCAAATTTTTTAATTTTTGCTTTTGAAAACCTACGCAAGACCTAAGGGTCTTGGGGCTACCAAAAATCAATTTTTTAAAGAACAAGACAAGGTCTAAAATCCAGTGGGCTCATAGGAAGGGTTGAAATTTTGAGAAAGGGGGAGTATAGTTTAGATATGGTCAATAAAGTCATTTTAGTGGGAAGGCTTGGGGCAGATCCAGAGATTCGCTATACTATGGATGGAAAGCCTGTTGCAGTCTTCCGGTTAGCCACCAACGAGGTCTATATCAAAAACGGCGAAAAAGAGACCATCACCGAGTGGCACAGGTTGGTTGCCTTTGGAAGATTAGCCGAAATTTGTGGAGAGTATCTTTCCAAAGGCTCAAGGATTTATGTTGAAGGCAAACTCAGAACCCGGAAATTTGAGGATAAACAGGGCCAAACCAGATTTGTTACCGAGGTTATGGTGCAAAACCTCCAGATCCTTGACCGAAAGACCGAAGGCCTTAAGGAGGAGCCATCAAAGGCCTCTTCTTTCAAAGAGGTGCCTAACGAGTTTTCCGAAGAGCTTCCCCCCCTTGAAGACGAAGATATCCCCTTTTAATCCAACCCTGACACCTTAAAGAAAAAATTCCCCTTTTATCAGGGGCTTTATCCGGCCCAACCCTCACACAACAGAATTCCAGGTCTTGTGGTAACCTAAAACTCCAGCTTGCGTCAGATTTTTTTGTCTTTGAAAACCTACGCAGGCTAAAGCCTGCGGCTACCTCAAAAAATTCTAATTTTTTATGCGAGATGACACCTTAGGCTACCTAAAAATATTTTTGCAATGGACTCTTTAAGAATTTTTACGCAAGACCTAATTGAAAAAACTCAAACAACCTGAATCTTCACTGAAGGATCCTGACTGGGGGTTCCTCTTCCCTCTCTAAGGTATCCTCCAAGAGGATGTCCCTTTCAAGAGTTTCCTCAACCTCATCCAGTTGATATATCTCCCGGATGAGACTTATTGCAAATTTACCCTCCTCGTGATATCCCTTTTTGAGAAACTGAATGGGATACCTGAGAAGTTTTTGCACAAGGGACCGGGTGAGAATCTCTAAGGCCTCTTTCTCTTCGGGAGAGAGTTTTTTGAGCCTTTTGAGGGTTTTTTCCAACTCCTTTTGCCTCAGGACCTCTGCCTTTTCAAAGAGCCTCCTCAGGGTGGGATTTATAGCAAGCTCGGAGAGCCATCTTTTGACCTTGTGCACCTCCTCTTCAATGATTGTCTTAGCCCTTAGGGCCTCCTTTTGTCGGGTCTTGAGATTCTGCTCAACCACCTCTCTGAGATCATCAATATCAAAGAGATAGACATTTTCAAGCTCATTTACCTCAGGTTCCACATCTCTTGGCACAGCTATGTCAATGATAAATAGGGGCCTGAATTTTCTTGGCCTCAAGAGAGGGGAGAGAAGGGCCTTGGTGAGGATAAAACCAGGGGCCCCTGTGGAAGAAATGACGATATCAGCCTGAAGGAGGGCCTCTGGGAGTTCCTCTAAGGATGTGGCCTTTCCCTGAAAACGCTCTGCAAGCTCAATGGCCCTGGAGAGTGTTCTATTGGCAATGAGGATTTCTGTAGCTCCAAGGGTTAAGAGGTGCTGGCAGGCAAGCTCAGCCATCTCTCCTGCCCCGATTAAGAGGATCTTTTTGTCCCTGAGTGAACCAAGCACCTTCTTGGCAAGTTGAGAGGCTGCATAACTCACTGAAACAGCCCCACCCCCTATCCCTGTCTCAGTTCTAACTCTTTTGGCCACAAAAAAGGCCCGGTGCAAGAGCTTATTCAGGATGAGGCCTGAGGTCTTAAATTGAAGAGAACATTTATAGGCCTCCTTTATCTGACCAAGGATTTGGGGCTCCCCTAAGACCATAGAATCAAGCCCGCAGGCAACCTCAAAGAGATGCCGTATGGCCTCCTCATCCTCATAGAAATAAAAATGAGGTTTCAGTTCCTCTAAACTTAAGCCGGTTTCTTCCTCTAAAAAACTGGCCAGGGCCTGCCAAAGAAGAGGTCTTTGCTCGGGAGGATGAACAAAAAGGAATTCAACCCGATTACAGGTGGAAAGAAAAAAGGCCTCCCTGTAGTAGGCAGAAAATCCCTTCACTCTCTCCAAGGGATGGAGTCCTGAAGAGCTAAAGGAGAGTTTCTCTCTTATTTCAACCGGAGTGGTTTTATGATTCACTCCAATAAGCCAGAGCCGAGAATCAGTAACCATAAGTATGAAAGCCCTTAAAATAAAAATTTACAACAAAAAAGGTGAAAAACCAGAGGGCACTCCCGAGGATAAACATATAGGCAAGTCGTTTACCTCGCCAGCCAATAAGAACCCTCTGATGAATCATCCCCGCATAGATCAACCAGAGGGCCAAAGATACAACCTCTTTGGCTGACCACCTCCAGTAATCTCCAAGGGCAAGCTCACTCCAGAGGGCCCCACTAAGAATTCCAAGGGTCAAAAAGAAAAAGCCGTGATAAAGGGCCCTTTCTGAAAGCCTTTCTAAGGAATGCAGGGGAGGAAGCTTTTTAAAGAAATAACCAAAGTGTTTCTTCTTAAGCTCCTTTTCCTGCAGAAGATACATAAGAGATGTTACCAGTCCGTTGAGTAAAAAGGCATGAGATAATAAAGAAGAGAACACATGCAAAGGGAACCAGAGACTTTTGACATAAGGTAGAAAGGGGGTAGCAGGAGCCTCCTTAAGAAAAAAAGAAAGGCCAAGCAAAAATATAGGCAGGGGCAAAAGAAAGGTCCCCAAGGTATAGGCCTTTTCTCGGCCAGAGGAAAAGTAAAAATACACCCCTACCAAAATAAAGGAAAAGAGACTCAGGACCTCTCTAAAGGTGAAAAGAGGAAAGGCATAAAAATTTTTAACCAAAACTATCAAAGAAAAGAGATGAAAAAGGAAACCTGTAAGCAGAACTCCCTGCGATAATCTCAGGGCCTTTTTATCCAAGGTCTTGAAGTAGAAGAGAAAACCTATCCAGGCAACAAGATAAACCAGAAAGGCAAGTTCGGAAAAAAGAGAGCTCATCTATACAAAGGCTCTTACTCCTCGACAACCTTTTTTCTTACGATAAAAACGGAGCAAGGAGCAAAAGAAACCACCTTTGCAGCTGTGCTTCCAAGGGTATATCTCAGGATGTCTGGCCGTGTGCCTTTGGCCCCCATAATCAGAAGATCGGCCCCCTTTTTCTCTACAAACTTTAAAATAGCCTCAGCCACAGAATAGTCCTCAAGAAGGGCTGTTTCAAATTGGAGGTCAGGAAAAAGGTCTTTGGCTTCATTAAGGGTAGTCTGGGTTTTGGCCTTGATCTTTTGAACCTCTTCCGGGGTCATATCCTCCCTTTTGGTGGCAACTCCAAGGAGGATAAGTTCTCCCTTATTTTCTTTAAGGAATTTTTGAGAAAGCCTTACCCCCTCTTTAGCATCCTCTGATCCGTCATAGGCCACAACTATTCTCATAGAGCCCCTCCTAAACCTTTTTGATTATTATAGCATGGGTTGTCCTTTAAGGCAAATAAAAAATTCTTTATTCCCTTTGGCCCCGAGGATAGGGCTTTCAGCTACTCCAAGGGGTTTCAGGCCAAGGTTTTCAGCAAAGCTCCAGATCTTTTGCACAGCCTTAGAATGGAGCTCAGGGTCTTTAACCACCCCCTTTTTTACCTCCCTGGGAGAGAGTTCAAATTGGGGTTTGATAAGGGCAAGGATGATACCCTCTGGCTTGAGAAGAGGGATCAGGGCAGGAAGAACCTTTTCAAGGGAGATAAAGGAGACATCAATGGTTATAAGGTCAAATTTCTCCGGAAACAGATCTGGTTTTAAATATCTGGCATTGATACCCTCCATCCATATCACCTGAGGATGTTGCCTTAACTTGTAGTGAAGTTGCCCCTTACCCACATCCACGGCATAGACCCTTTTGGCTCCCTTAAGTATCAGGCAGTGGGTAAAACCCCCGGTGGATGCCCCTACATCTAAACACACCCATCCTTCAGGATTAATCCCAAAGGCCTCTAAGGCCCCTTCTAGCTTAAGTCCGCCCCGGGAGACATAGGGCATATCCTCCTCAATTTTAAGAATCACCTCATCTGTATAGGTCTCTCCGGGCTTTTTGACAGGTTGGAAATTCAAGCCATCTACAGAAAAAAAGACCTTTCCGGAAAGGATCAGGGCCTGAGCCTTCTTGCGGGTCTCAACCAAGCCCCTCTCCACAAGCAGGACATCTACTCGAGTCTTCTTATTCTTCAAATTCCTTCTCTATC
>CAYTDX010000104.1:0-4419 GCA_964436655.1 uncultured Caldimicrobium sp. | reverse complement strand
CGGGAAGCTCCCGTATCCCAAGCTGCTTTCTCCTCTCGGGGCTGAGCTTGTAAATGTCCTCGTTAACAGGGTCGCCGGGGTCAATCTTCTTCTTGATTCCATCGATTCCGGCCGCGGCCATTGCAGCGAAGCAGAGGTAGGGGTTGGCTGATGGGTCTGGAGTCCTAAACTCTATTCTCTTTGACTTCATCGATGCGCGGCCTCTGTAGTAAACGGGTATGCGTATGTTTGCGGACCTGTTTGACCTGCTCCACGCTATGAAAACCGGGGCCTCGTATCCGGGGACGAGTCTCCTGAAAGAGTTTGTTGTAGGGTTGGTTATGGCTGTCAACGCGCGGCTGTGCTCGAGAAGCCCTCCCACAAAGTATCTCCCCAGCTGGCTGAGCTCCGCATATTCATCGTTTTCGTCGTAGAAGAGGTTTACGCCGTTTTTCCAGAGGCTTACGTGAACATGCATACCAGAGGCGTTGTCCCCGAAAATGGGCTTGGGCATGAAGGTGGCCACCATACCGAGGCTGTTTGCGACAACACGTGCCACATACTTGTATGTCTGGGCCTTGTCAGCCATTCTGGTTAAGGTGTCGAACCTCATGTCTATCTCACACTGGCCCGCTGTGGCAACCTCGTGATGATGCGCGTCAACCTCTACGTTAAAGTAATCACTCAAAACTCTGCAGACCTCGTTCCTGTACTCCATCAAGGTGTCCTGCGGCGGAACTGGATAATATCCTTCTTTGAATCTGATTGGGTGCTGTGTTCCTCCAGAGTTCCAGGCGGCTTCTCTGGACTCTATCTTGTAGCTGACGCCTTCAAAGGGTGTTTTCACATCCCAGTGAACCTTGTCGAAGACGAAGAACTCTATCTCCGGCCCCCAGTAGGATACGTCGTAGCCCTGCGCCTTGACGTATTCCTCTGCTTTCTGGGCCACATAGCGGGGGTCTCTGCTGAACCTTCCGCTTCCAAAACCTCTGTAGACGTCGCAGATCATACGAGCTGTTTTGTTGGGGCCGTCGCTCCATGGGAGGATTGCGAATGTTCTTGGGTCGGGTTTGAGAACCATGTCAGATTCATGGATGTCCGCGAACCCTCTCAGCGATGAGCCGTCGAGCTTTGCCACACCTTCTTGCAGAGTGTCCTCGGAGAGGTAGTTAGATGTGACGGTGACGTGGTGAAGCTTGCCTGGCAAGTCTGTTAACTGCAGGTCTATGAACCGGATACCGCTCTCCTTAATGCTCTCAAGGACTTTAGTCGAATCCATTATCTTGTTCACCGCTCAACAAGTTTTAAGTAAACAAAGAGCCAATATTTAATGGTATATTTTGTCGAACAGCCGATAAACAAATATCATTTCGTCGTTTTGCCGATTACTGTGTAAAGTCACGTTTTTTAATCGGTGGAAAATGGCAAAAGCATGAGACCCGCCCCTCTGTTGCTTGTTTTGGTTCTGTCTCTTTGGCAGCTTGCTCAAGGTTTGGCGATGCGGTTTGAGATGGTTGAGCCTGAGACTGTTCGCCCTATTCATATTGGGGTGGGCGTTTTGACGGCGCTCATACTTCTTGGCCTTGTCCGGTCCGCGAGAATAGAGGGTGGACGCATCGGCTCAGACCTCACTTTCGTGTTTCTGTTGATGATTTTGCAGGGTTTGGCGGGACTGTTCATTCTCGCCGAAATCTCATTAGCGACAATAATCCATCTTGCGCTATCTTTCTTTGTGGTGGGGTCTGTGGCCGCCACCTTGATTTTAGCCGTGTCCGAGACTGGCTAGCTTTTAAACTGATAGAAGGACAACGCCGCCACAGCCACCGTCATGGCATGAGCAGCTGTACAAAGGATGCAGACCGCTCCAATAAGCCCAAGCTCAACATAGACAAGTACAGCAACAGCAGCTACGCCGATAACAGACCACCCCAGCGCAAGCTTCGCCAACTGTTTACCGTTGCTTGCGAGCATGGATAGCGACGCAGCACCCGCGAACCACACAACACCGTAGAACGCTGTCGGTACTCCGAGAAATTTTGCATACGGGCTAGAAAGCACGGTGTCGCATGAGAGGAAGCTGGATATTTCACAGAACGGCGGCGGTGGCAGCAGAGTTAGGTAAATGCTTAGGAAGAGCCCTGAAAGCGATACCGCAAATATGAGGTACGGAATCATCCTAGTAGCCTGTCAAGCTCCCGTGCCAAGGCTTCGTAAGGCTGCTCGCCCTCGAGTTTCGCGGCTATTATACCGTTTCTGTTGACTATGACGTATGTGGGTGTTCCGCGGACACCGTATTGGCGGAAGATTTCGAGCTGCGGGTCGAAGCCCACAGGCCATGTTACACGATAGTTTTTGATGAACTGCGCCGTTTTCTGTGCGTCGGTGTTGTATCCTCCCGCCACGGTTATGAACACGACGCCTTTTTCAGCATATGTTTGATGAAGCCTCTCGACGATGGGCGCCATGTTACGGCAGTGAACACACCATTCATGGATAAAGTCGATGAAATAGATTTGCCCTGAGTCGGGCCTGAAGCTGACCTTCTCATTTTTCAACCCTGTTTCGTCGATGAGGTCTAGGCTGAAGGGTGTTGCTATGTCACCTGTTTTAACCGTGTTTGTTTGCCCCGTGGTTGATATTGTGGAGATACTCTGAGAAGGTGGTGTAACAATTAGGTATGCGATGAATACAACCAGCAGAGCCGCTGGTAGCACGGCTAAGTAAGTTGATAGATTACGTTTCTTCTTCACCTTCTTGGAAGGCATTTTGCTCGGCCCTTCTCAGCATCGACTAATTATTAACAATTTTTGGAAATCCCTGTCACAGTTATATTATTGGTCGTTGGCTGTCGGCTGATGACTGGGCAGAGACTGCTTCTCATAGGGCTTCTGATGGGGATATTTTTAGCGGCTATTGACTCCACCGTCGTTGGGGTCGCCCTGCCATCTATAGTGTCTTCTCTCAAGGGGTTGAACATCTACAGCTGGGCGTTCACGGCCTATATCCTCACTTCAACGGTTACGGGTCCGCTGTGGGGTAAGCTCAGCGATGTCTATGGACGCCGCTTCATCTACGTGGCAGGTGTCTTGATTTTTCTCGCTGGAAGTCTGTTGTGCGGCTTGGCGCAGGACATGGTTCAGCTGGTTTTGTTCCGAGGTATACAGGGTCTCGGCGGCGGCGCTTTGCTTGTCCTCACCTTCACAATAGTTGGGGAAATATTCACGCTTAAGGAACGGGCCAAGGCCACAGGCTACACATCCTCCGTCTGGGCCATAGCAAGCATCGTGGGGCCGCCGCTTGGAGGATTCATAGTTGACACGGTTGGATGGCGATGGATATTCTTGATAAACCTTCCAGTCGGGCTCTTCTGCGTAGCCACGGTCGGGCGCATTCTCAAGACAACCACCCGGACAGAGACAAAAATTGATGTAAGCGGGTCCATACTCTTCTTGTTGGCTGCATCCGCTTTGCTGCTTTATCTGTCAGAGTTTCAGAACATCGGTGAAACAGCGCCGCTCATCCTCTTGACCTCGGGAGCGGCTTTCACACTCTTCTTCTACAACGAACGCAGGTCACCCAGCCCCCTCATACCGTTCCATCTCTTCCGCGAAAAAATTCTCCGAACAGGTTTTCTCGGCAACCTTTTGGCAGGATTCGTTTTCTTCGGCATAATAGCCTACATGCCCCTTTATCTCCAGACGGTGCTCGGCTACTCCGCCACCTTTTCCGGAGTGCTGCTGCTCCCCCTTGTCCTCGGATGGGTTGCAAGCGCTAACGCCGCTGCTCAGCTCGCGATTAGGTCTTCCCTCAAAATCCCCGCCATTCTAAGCGGTTTCTTTCTCGTGTCTGGCACAGTTTTTCTTTCGCTGGCTTCGCAGAACATTCCTGTTTTGTTGACTGGGTTCGCTTTGACGGGGTTGGGCATGGGTTTCACCGTCTCCACTTTCCTGATAGCGACGCAGACAGTTGTTCCACGTGGAGTGCTCGGTGTCGCAACCTCCTTGCTCAGCTTTCTTAGGCTGATGGGGGGCGCAATCTCGGCCGCCGTGCTCTGGCTACCGATAGGGGCGCTGGTTAGAGACTTGGGGCTTCAGCAAAGCGTCGGAGTCGTATTGTCCGAAGCCGAGAAAACAGCCTTCACCGCAGGCTTCTCACAGTCTCTCGCCATAGCCATAGCAGCATCTGCCATAGCCCTCGCCCTCTACATATTCACACCCAGCATCAAGCTCGCCAAACTCGGCGACAAATCATCCTAACCTGCTAGAAAGGAATTTATGATTATGGTAAGGGCGGCCATATATTACAAGCCGAATAATATACATGTGTGCAATGGTAACTGCACCCAGACGATTTAACATGAATCTGCAACAATTAGGGAAAAAATAGGGGGATGGTTGGCTGGCAGGCAACCAACCAGAAACAACATCTAGGAAACCCAAA
>CAYTDX010000103.1:0-4455 GCA_964436655.1 uncultured Caldimicrobium sp. | reverse complement strand
CCACCAAGGAGATCTGGATCACGGAGGTTGGCTACACCAGCAACCCTGCCGAGCAGGAGCTGCCCGCGTACCAGGGCGGCCCGGAGGCTCAGGCCCGCTGGCTGCGGGACATGCTCCCGTACCTGTTCCAGCTCGGCGCGTCGCGGGGGTTCTGGTTCCAGCTTATGGACAACCCGCGGGAAAGACCGCGGGCAGCCGCCATGGGGTTGCTTTACAGCAATGCCCAGCCCAAGCCGGCGTACTACGCCTATCGGGAGCTGATTGGCGGGTCGTCACGGTCTGCGCTCACGCCCACCGAGGGCCGATCGACGGGCAAACGACGGGCAAAAACCCCTTTGGGGTCATGCGGCCGTCGCGGCGGGTGGCTCGCCCCAGGGGATGAAGGTCGCCAGAACCTGGAGGGCCGTCTACTTCCAGCCCGTCTCTACCTCCCTGGATGAACAAAATGAGACCTGCCCCGAGCGCGGTGATCGCCCGGAATGCCGGGTGGGTAGAGGGTGCGGCATTTGATCCGGCCCTTGCAGGTCTGCTCAGTGCGATAGGAGTAGTGTTTGAGGCGGATAGCATCGGAGACTTGATTGAGAAGCTTGCGTGGGGTCTTTGATCCATGGAGTGTTGACTTTTGAGAATAGAGTCGCATACAATTTGCTTGTTGCATTTTATACCGGTCCGTCCGAAATCCCAAGTGGTTTTGGAGATCCGGCGAAAGGAGGTCCTGTGAAGCGATCGAGTACTCCTTCCCCCTCCTACGGCCCGCGAGGCTGGGGCGCAGTGACTCGCCCGATTGCGATTCTGCTCCTTGCTCTGGGGGTGTTCATCCTATTCCCTGCGTTCCTTATGCGAGCTTTCGGAATTCAGCTGGATATACGGAGTAGAACGCTATTGGGCCTGGCCGGCACATTGGTTTCAGAGGGAGTTCTCTTCGGGTTCCTCCTGCGATGGTTGAGGGGCCAGGGGAGGCGCTTGGAGGACATTGGATGGAAACGACCGACCACTCTGGCGGGAGTTGTGCTGGGGGTCATATTCGCCCTGGGGTATGCCGCGTTCACGTTGAGCAACCCGCTGATTGGGGCAAATGCAAGGGAGATAAGCCTGTTTAAACTTGCGGGCATCCTGGTGGGGCTTGTTGGAGCATTCGTTGAGGAGTGTGTGTTCCGTGGCTATCTGATGACCGAGCTGGAGCAGATCGGGGTCTCGAACCTCACTCAGGTGATCGTTTCCGGGGCTACCTTTGCAATCGTCCACATTGGGTTTAGCCCTGTCGGGGTAGTGTTCACCTTTGTAATGGGGGTTGTGATGGCCCTTTCATATGTGCTGGGCAAGCGCAGCCTTACCCCCTGCCTGGTTAGCCATAGCCTTATCAACGTGGTGATCGAGCCCTGGTTGTTGCTGTTCATCATCGCGATGTACAGTCGCCTGTTTGGCAACTGATTGTGGGAGAGGCTCATGCGATACAACACCGGGCCAGATCGCTAAGGGGAGACGTAACCATGATCGATCGCAAAGGCATAATCTCCTTCCTGATTATTACCTTCGGCATAACCTACGCCATCGAGGGCATGTTGATCCAGGCAGGGTTTCGTTGGACACGGGTCCCCCCACTTTACGGTCAGCTTATTATCGCAGGGGTAATGTGGGTGCCAGCAGTTGCCACCGTGCTCACGATCAAATTGATCACGCGCGAGGGTTTTGCCATTACCAACTTCCGCATGGGCACGTTGAAACCTTACCTTACTTCGGCACTCGTTATACCGGCCTGTTTCATGGCCACCTACGCTTTGACTTGGCTTCTGGGTTTAGGTCAACCGGACTGGCAGTTAGCAGGTTTTCGTGTGTTGACGACTTCGACCGGTGCGGGGACTTCGACCATGTCTTCTTCCGCGTTGATTCTGCCAGCAGTGTTCTTGGCTTCCCTGTTCCTTGGTCCTACGGTAAACGGCATCTTCGGATTTGGCGAGGAATTGGGCTGGCGCGGTTACCTTCTGCCGAAATTGATGCCACTGGGCAAACTCAAGGCCTACACTATCGTGGGTGTGATTTGGGGGCTGTGGCATGCCCCATTGGTTATAGTAGGCTTCAACTACCCCGGCTACCCCTTGTTGGGCATTGTCGCCATGGTGGTGATGACGACAACTATAGGCATCTATGTAAACGAAATGACGCTGCAGCATCGCAGCTCAATCCTTGCCGGATGGATTCATGGAGCTTTCAATGGTCAGGCATATGGTATCTGGCGCATTTTATTCCCGAATGTCAATCCGCTGATTGGTGGATTTACAGGGGTGATCGGGGATATGGTGTGGCTAATTTTAGGGCTCTGGACCGTATATCGTGGACGGGAAGTTACAACATTGTCTGGCGATTGACATCTTGCCCTTGTGTGCTACAGACAAGAAAGCGGAATCACCCGGACTCGCACCTGACGCCGCCCCGCCCGGCTTGCCGCCGGTGAAGCGCAGACCGTTAGATGCCACCGCCTCGGGAGGCCCAGATGACAGCTCGCTATACGGACTATGATACGTTTGCCTGGATTTACAACAAGTATTGGGGGACTGATTCGGCGCGGCGCTTCCTCCCTGTTCTGGAAAGCCTGCTGCTGCCTCATCTCCTATCGAGAGCACGCATCCTTGATCTGTGTTGTGGGACCGGACAACTGGCCCAGGCGCTCGCGCAACGGGGTTATCAAGTCACAGGCATAGACGGCTCTGAAGAAATGATTCGCCTGGCCCGCATAAACGCTCCAGATGTGGAGTTTATTGTCGAAGATGCTCGTACCTTTAGCTTGCCAGCCGTCTATCACGCCGTTGTATCCACCTATGACAGCCTGAATCACATTATGAGCATAGAGGAATTGTCCCGCGTTTTCCGAAATGTGTATGCCTGTCTGCAACAAGGTGGCCTGTTCCTCTTTGACCTGAACATGGAACAAGGATACAAAGCTCGCTGGCGGGGTTCTTTTGGCATGGTGGAAGACGACCATGTTTGTGTTGTCCGCGCGAGTTTTGATGAGGAAGAGGGGGTCGGGCGAATGGCCATTACCATCTTCCGATTAGATGATGATGTGTGGCGTCGCTATGACGTCACCCTTCTTCAACGATGCTATTCGGAGTTGGAAATCCGATCCGCCCTGGAAGCAACGGGCTTTACGGATGTCCAGACCTTTGATGCCCAGAATGACCTGGGATGGTCCAGGGAGGTTGGGCGAGTTTTCTTCCTGGGTTGGAAGCGAATGGAGAGTGGTGGCGGCTAACGCCTGCTGCAGCCGACCCATCTCCGCTGGTGCTCCGGTGGGCGGCTGAGCCTGGGCGTTACCGCAGATGAATGGAGCTTTGGCAGGATGGTTTTAGGCTGTGCCAGGTAGGTGGCGTCACCTGAGGAGGGCCTTGCCTGAAGTGGTTGGCCTGCATGCGACGCTGATGGCGAAGTCCGCGCGGCTGATGAGCGGTTGTCCGGGTGTGGGGCTTCCGCTCATGGGCATCTCCCTGGTCTCCGGAGCGGGCTGGCTGGTGAGCGGTGGGGTCTTGCCCGCGATGTCTCTTGCCTGGTGGGGTATGGGAATGCTGGCGGGCATTTGAGCCGTTGCACTCTGCCCACCGTTGTGCTATAAAGTCTGTCGGGTGTAATGGTACGGGTATTTTGCCAGCGGAGAAGGGGCGAGCGTGCGGGCGGTGGAGTCTTGGGCCCATCGGCGATGTGCAGCCAACAAGCGCTCCCAGCCGACATGATCCGCTTCGCTCCGCTACGTGGACGGCTGAAGCGCAGGTTGTTAGGCGGCTATCTTCCCGGTGAGCAAGGAGGCAAGCGATGAAAACGTGGAGGGAATGGATTGTCTCCAATCCCTCGGTAATGATGGGGAAACCGGTGATCGTGGGAACCCGGATCACCGTAGAACTCATTTTGGAAAAGCTGGCTGCCGGTGAGACGATGGAGGATCTGCTCGAAGCCCATCCCCGGCTGACACGAGAGGCCATTCAAGCGGCCCTCGCCTTTGCCGCCGAGGCCTTGCGAGCTGATGTGGTGTATCCCATCGAGGTGTCGACGTGAAGATTCTGGCCGATGAAGGGGTGGACCGTCCTGTCGTGGAACGGTTGCGTCAAAGCGGCCATCGGGTATGGTATGTCGCCGAGATGGAGCCCGGGATTTCTGACGAGGTTGTCCTGGACCTGGCGAATCGGGAAGGGGCTATATTGCTCACGGCGGACAAGGACTTTGGTGAGCTTGTATTTCGTCAGCGACGGATAGCGAGAGGGGTCATCCTTGTTCGGCTGGCCGGTATCTCTCCGAGTCGCAAGGCGGAGATCGTGGCCTTTGCCCTGGCCGCGCACGGCGACGAGATGGAACAAGCCTTCACGGTGATTACTCTGGGAGCCGTACGCATCCGACGCCGAGCAACCAAATCAGAAAAGGGTGACACCGCCTAACATCCGCTGCAGCCGACGCCTCGCTGCGCTCGCT
>CAYTDX010000102.1:0-4534 GCA_964436655.1 uncultured Caldimicrobium sp. | reverse complement strand
AATAGAAGGTAAAGAATGCGAAAACCAAGAACAAAAAAAACACTAACAACAATACTAACAGCACTACTAACAACAACAACAACACAAGCACAAACGAACTATTGCCAACAAATAGTAATAAAAATATCAAAACCACCACCAGCCATAAGAATACTCAACGAACAAGGAGACTACGCACTACTTGACCCAAAAGAAAAAGCACAGCTACAAAAAGAATACATAGACACAATACAAAAAATAACAGACATAATAGGACAATACATACAACTAAGAAAACAAACAGAAGAAATAAAAGAATACCTAAGATGGCAATGGAAACGAGTAGAAGCCGGAATAGAATACAAAAAAGACATATGGAAACAACAAATAGAACTAAACAAAATAACAACACAACTAAAAAACATAGAAAAACAACTACAAATATACGGCATCACAAAACAAGAAATAGAACAATGCTACAAAGAAACAAAATAAAAAGGACAATACAAACAGCACTACTAACAACAACACTACTAACAACAACAACAAACGCATTTACAATAAAAGACATCTTAGAAATATACGAAAAACCATACATAATATACCCAGTAGAAGAAACAACATACATAACAACCACAACAACCTACAAAACAACCACAACCATAACCACACAAATAAACAACAAAACAATCACACAAGCAGAAACAACAACACAAGCACCATACAACCAAACAATAGCCACCATAGAACCACAATACACACCAGAAATAGACATAGACATAAAAATAGACCCAAAAAAACCACCAGAAATAGAGGAAATACTAAAACACTACAAAAAATACCTAATAATCACAAAAGACAAAGAAACATACATAATAAAACCAAAATACAAACTAACACTAACACTAACACAAGAAGAAGAAACAGGAGACTACGAAGAACTATACCAAAAAGCCAAACAATACCAAAACAAACAAAACAACAACACACAAACAAAAACACTATACCCACTAATCCCAATCCCTGAACTACTAATAATATGCGAACAAGAAAAAATAAAATGCATACCAACAGACGAAAAAATAATAGCAATAGCAACAGAACAACAACAACAAAAACTAAAAAACTACACAACCCAAAACAAACCAAAATACAAAATAACAGCAATCATAACAACAATAAACGAAAAAGCAAAAAAAGAAATAACAATAGACATAACAACACAAAACACAACAAACACAACAACAACCCTAACAATAGACCCCAAAAAACCACTATTCAACACACTACTACTAAAACTAAAAACACAAGAAGAACAAGGAAACGCAGTCATAATATCCCAGCCAGAACTAATAGTAGAAGATAAAGAAGAAGCAAAAATAGAAACAGGATACCAAATACCAGTAATAACACCCGGAACAACAACAACCCCACCAACAGCAACATTTAAAAACGCAACACTAAGCCTATCAGTAAAACCACAAAAACAAGGAGAACAGATAAAACTAACAATAACACTAACAAAAGACACACCAGACTACACAAACAAAATAGGAGAAAACATACCAATACAAACAAACCAAATAACAACAACCATAACAACAAAACCAAACGAAACAATAATAATAGGAGGAATAAAAGAACAACAAACAAACAAAAACAAAACAACCCCCGCCATACCAATACTAAAATGGATATTCGGAGAAAGAACACAAACACAAGAAACAAAAGAACTATACATAATAATCACAATACAACAAATAGAATAACAAAACAGACAGAAACAACAAACAAAAAAACAAAAAAACACTTGCAAAACAAACAAAAAACAACTAAAATTAAAATACAAAAAAAAACGAGGGAAAAAATGAAAAAACTACTAACAACACTAACAACAACAGCACTACTAACAACAACACTACTAACAACAGCAAACGCATTTAACGAAGAACTCTACAATCAAAAAAGAATACTACAAAAAAGCACAACACTTGGAGAAAGACAAATAGGAGACACAACACAAATATACCTAAGAGACAGGAAAGTAGGAAAAAACAACATAGCACACAGCACACAAGCAACAATACAAAAAACAAACAAAGGACAATACATAATAACAAAAGACAACAACAAAATAGGAGAACTACAACACATAAAAATAGGAAACAGCACACTAAGAATAGCAACAAACAACGACAACACAATAAAATACAAAAAACTACACCTAACACCACAAGACAAGCAACTACTCAAAACAGACCAGAACGCACTACTACAAAAACTAAACCCCGAACTCGCAAAATACAACCTACAAGCCACAACATACACATCAAAAGCAAGGAACCCAAGAACCGGAAAAACAATAGAAATAACAAAAATAAGACTACAACCACTACAAATAGCAACACAATAAACATAATCCGGAGATTATAAGCCCTTTTTACAGCTCTTTTTATTTTTTCCCCAGATTATAAGCCTTTATTTTTTTTAAAGAATTATTTTAAATGACAATGTGGGGCAAGCCCCCCATTAACCCCCCAAAAACTAACCCCCATACTTAGCCCTAAACAAATCCCGAATAACAAACCTCAAAAACTCAGACACATTAAGCCCCTCATCACCAGCCAACCTATATAACATATCCCGCTCAACATCAGACAACCTAAGATAAACAACATTCTTACGAGAACGACGCTCTTTTTTAACCTTGACATCTTTTACATCATTAATAACATCACTCATAACAAGACCTCCTAACCAAAAATATACAAAAATATAACAAAACAAAACACAAAAAGCAAGCCAAAAAACAAGCCAAAAAAAACAAACAAAAACCAGCCAAAACCAGCCATATAAAGATATACAATCCGGAAGAAAACATTAATAACCAGCCAAAACGAGCCATATAAAACAAAAAACAAAATCCGGAAGAAAACAGACAGACACACAACTAAAACACTACATATAGCATAACCAAAAACCAGCCATAAAAAACTAAACTAAAAAATCCTAAACATCCTCTCCTCATATTCCCTTTTATCCAAAACACCCTGAAAATACAACTCTCTCCACTTATTATAACCAAACTTAATATCCAACCGAACGAGAGGAGTAAGGAACACCAAAAGCAAAGCCAAAAAAACCCACTCCGACACCTTGCCAGTCCTAATAAGCCCCCCAATCCTAATACGAACATTAGAAAACCCAAGAGGAACACCCGACACAGTCAAAGCATCAAGCAAAATATGAGACAACCCACCATACACAAAAGAAAGCCCATACATAGCCCAATTAACCCCCTCCAACACAAGAACAAGAAAAAAAATAAACACCCCGAACCAAAGAACCAAAAAATGAGTAAAACCCCTATGCTCCCTAACACCAAACAAATCCTCCGCCCAATCCGGAGAAGTAGAACCAAGAATAGCCAAGCCAGTATTAAGGCCAAAAATCCAACCAGTTAAACCAGCAAAAGCCGAGTGAGTAATCCAAGTCATAACAACACCCCCAAATAAAAAACATTTTTAAAATTTTACACAATAACCCGGAGATTATAAGCTTTTATTTTTTTAAAGAATTATTTTAGATGACAATGGGGGGCAAGCCCCCCATTAACCCCCCAAAAAAGAGGATAGCCTTACGGCTAACTAAAAAAAGCTTGGCTTTACAAAATATTGTAGCCTCCGCTCGCTTCTGCCTGTCAAGGCCAAGCCCTTACGGGCACGGCTTCGCCGTGGCCTTGACAGGCAGGCGAGCTTCGGCTTTTAAAAAAGATGTAAAGCCAAGCAGGAGAAAGCCATTTTAAAAAAAATTAAAAAAAATAGGAGGTGTAAAAAATGAATTGCAACATCAACAGAACAGGCAGATGTAATAAACAAAAATGCCCGGTTTTAGATTTTGTATTAAGCAAAATAAAAACTGAGGGCTCAGTCCACAGCAAAAAATACAGGGCTCAAATGAAAGAAATAATAGAAAAAATAAACTATGCAACAATCTTAGAAATCATAGAAAAAGACAAAAGAAGCATAGTTTACTGCAAAGAAATAAAAAAAACATTCATTTTATTTTCAGGCTCAAAAACCGGGGAATATAAATAACCCCCCGGTTAAAATTAAAAGTTGCACAAAAAAAGTGCATAATATACTTGACAAATGGATATCCAAATGATATAATAAGTAATGTAAAAAAAATAGGAGGTGTAAAAAATGGAAAGAACAAACAAAAAAAACAGAACAAGCAAAAAAGAAATCTACTACAGCGTAATAATGAAAGCCGTAAAATCACTTGGCTATTGGAGATACAGCCAAGAAGGATTTAAAGAACTATCCTACAAATACCTTGGCTACGAGCCTAAACAAACTTGGGAATACGAACACATAGCAAAATGCAGTATTCAAGAAATGGAAAGAGCCGGCTACTCACTAACAAAAATAGCAAGCATAATAGGAGAAGAAATAATGAAAGAATTAGGCATAGAAGTAGTAAAAGAAAACCAATTAGAACTACTACAATATCTATAACCAAAACCCCGGGAAACCCCGGGGAAAAACAAAAA
>CAYTDX010000101.1:0-4690 GCA_964436655.1 uncultured Caldimicrobium sp. | reverse complement strand
TCAGGGTCTTTGAGGAAGGCCTTGGCAAGGAGGTCTTTGGGGAGTTTTCTTGGCATAGAGATATTTTAAGGGAAAAATGGAGAATTGGCAAGCAAGGGGCATAGAAAACCCAGGTATCCGTAGCCCTCAGGTTGCGTAAGGGCAAAGAAATCAAGACTTAAGTTGAAAGGTCCTTTTTGACCTTTTCAGCTATTTCTTCCAATCTAATCCGCAGAGAGGCCCTCTCTCTCTTGGCATAGGCTCCGAAAAAGAGCTTAAGCCCCCTTTCATCCTCTCTAAGATAGGCCCAGATGGTTCTGGGATCAAAATAATAGACCAGAAAAAGGCCTAACATCATCAGTATAAATCCCGCATAAACTACCCAGCTGGCAGGGTCTTTTTTGGCCTGAAGCCCGGTCATGTAATTTAGCTTAGCCACATCTCCAAACTCAATAGAAAATTTATCCTTGGAAAAAGCCACTTCTAAAGGCGGAAAACCGCTAACTACCATCCCTTCTCTGGTCTGCCCCTCTTCTTCATCAATAATCCAGAGCTTAAGATAAATAAAACCGTGGGCTTCACCGTAATCTTGAAGGGCTATAGAATAACGGTCCTTGAGGGATAGAGGATAAAAAGGTGAAAGGACCTTTTCCTCACTTTTTCCCCCAAAATTAACCTTTACCTTGAATTCGGGAATGACATTATAACTTGATTGATAAAAAGTCACATTTTTATATCTAAAGGGTTGATTAACTTTAATGATTGCATTTTGAGTAGTATTACCATCAAGGACCGTCACATTAGAGATGTATTCCTTGGGCATTCCATTAGGGTAGGTTTCAAGAATAAATTGGTTAAGTCTGAGAGAAAAATCCAGCTGAACGGGATCTTTCTTGCGAAAGGGTTGCACAATGTTTGAGGTTGCTCCCTCAAGGATATTCATATTTCCTCTCCAGCCAAAAAAGGCACCGATTAAGGCTCCAAGGATGATAACAACTAAGGAAAAATGGACCACATATACAGAGAAAAAGGAAAATCTATTCTGGCTCTTGTAAAAGAGATAGCCCTTTTCAAGGGGTTCTTTTGTGGCCTTTAAACCAAGGACATCCTGAAGATAGGCCTTCACGCGCCCCAGGTCAGCATTTAAATTAACCATTACCTTATTGGGAAGATTCTCTGGATTCACCTCCGTAGGATCCCTTCTGAAGAGCTTGAGGGTAAAGGGTAATCTCTTTAATGAACAGGTTATCAGATTGGCTAAAAATAAGAAGAGCGCTGAGATATACCACCAGGAATGATAGGCATCCTGAATCTGAAAAAAAAGGATCAGTTTCCCCATACCCTGGCCGTATTTGGTAGTATAAAATTCAGGTGGTTGACCCTGAGGGATAAGGGTTCCTAATATAGATATTCCAGCAAGCAGGAAAAAAAGGACTATGGCCAGTCTGGCTGAAGCAAGCTCATCTATAAGTCTTTTCATGCCCTACCTCCAATTGTTTAGCCCATCATTTTACCAGCTTTCTAAAAAGTAACAAGTAAATGAGTTCTCTGCAAAATCAGCCTTTTTCGGTAGCCGCAAGACCTTTAGCCCGCGAAAAAAATTTGAATTTATAAGTTAGGCGCAGGTTTTAGCCTGCGAAAAAAATTAGAGGTAGCCGCAAGACCTTTAGCCTGCGAAAGATCAGGTATCCGCAGGGCCTTAAAGATCTTCCTTGTCTTTTTTAAAAATTCGTTTATTATATAAATTACATACCAAGAAAAGGAGGTAAAGATGCCTATTAGAGCTTATGTATTGATTAATACCCAGATTGGGCAGACCCAGAAGGTAGTAGAAGAGCTTAAAAAGATTGAGGAGATAAAAAGGCTTGATGTAATCATGGGGCCCTATGATATAATCGTTGAAGTAGAGGTGCCTCATTACGAAGACATCTCAAAGCTTTTACTGGAGAGATTTCAGGATATTCCTGCCATAAATCACACCATGACCTGTCCGGTGGTGAGCTAAGGATTGGGGCAAAGTCTCCTTCAGGAAAAGGTCCTTGTCCTAAATAAGTATTACCAGGCCATCCAGATTATTACCCTCCAGAGGGCTGTCTGTCACTTAGTCAAAGGAACAGCCAAGGTTATCACCCCAGACTGGACCACTCACACCTTTGAAGAGTGGATTCAAATCAGTCAATTTTACGAAAACGGAAACAATTCAGGATCTAAGTTCATCAAAAGTCCCTCTATCTCTCTTCTTGTACCTGATGCAGTTTACCTACCCTATTACGAATCTCTTCCCCAAAATGAGGTTATCTTTTCCAGGCAGAATCTCTTTTTAAGAGATCAATTTACCTGTCAGTATTGTGGCAAGCTTCTCAAAAACCCCAAGGAGCGAACCATTGATCATGTCATACCCAAAAGTAGAGGGGGAAAAACGGTTTGGACAAATGTGGTGCTCTGCTGTAAAAAATGCAATCTCAAAAAGGGAAACAGGACTCCAGAAGAGGCTGGATTAAAGCTTCTGAAACTTCCCCGAACCCCGAGATGGCAGGCACTAATTCTTGAAGAATTCCCCAAGCACAAAAAGGATAAATGGAAGGTCTTTCTAAACTTTGCCGGTATCCTTTCTGATTAACTTATGGATGCTTGCGTCTACCAGAAAAACCCTGAAAAACAAATTTGCCTAAGGGCCAAAAAGGTCTCTTAATTGGCAAAAAGTTTAGCCACATCCAAAACAATTAAGAGTCTATCCGGGAGTTGATAGATCTTTTCCACATATTCTTTATCAAGACCTTCAATCTTTTCAGGGGGTTCCTCAAGTTTAACCACCGGAACCTCCATAATATCACTAATCCTTTCTATAAGAAAAGACACAGCCTCATCCTGATTCCGGACAATCAAATTGAGTTTTGGACGGGTCTCTATCTGAAAATTGATTTTTTTGGCAAGATCAATAACCGTTAAGATCTGCCCTCTCAGATTCATAATACCAAGGATATAGGAGTCAGATAAGGGTACCGGTGTAATCTCAAGGTCTTTATTAATCTCCATAACCTTCTCAGCATAGATACCAAAAAGTATGTCTCCCAGATAAAAAGTAATCAGCGGGATAGTTTCCTGATGGGCAAGGGTTTTTTTTGCCTCAACTAAAGACTTGATTTCCTTAGTCTCCATGGCCTTAAACCTCCATATATTTTATAGCCTTTTCTAAATAGCTCATTGCCTTGGCAGATAATTTTTCCGGAAAAACAGGCTTTAAAAAGATTACCAAATCGCCTCTTTTAATAGAACCATTTTCCCTTAAAAAAGGACCGCGCTCCTTAAGAATTACTGATTCTCCTGTGGTGAAAAGTCTGGTTGGAATCTCCTCTATCCCCTCTAAGGTCTCAACTGAGATAGTCTCTTTCAGCAGAATTTCGTAAAAGGGTATCTTGAGCTCACAGATAAGTCTGTCCCCGGATAAATACCAGTAAGGATGTCTCTTCAGGGTGACCTCCAGATAAAAATCCCACTTGGTGTCATACAGAGAGCCTGGAATAAAGAGAATGTCTCCCTCTCTTAAACCAGGAGGAAGCTTAACCCTGACTTTTTCCTCTTCCTTGACCTTTCCTCTACCCAAACAAGCAGGACAAACCTCTTTATAGACCATTCCCCTACCTTTGCAAAAGGAACAGGGAAAGGTAACACATTGAGTCCCCTTAAAAAGGGTCAAAAGGCCTTTACCCTGACAATTTTTACAGGTCTCTTTGACCCCCTTCAAATGTTGACCGCTACCCTCGCAATCAGGACAGGGCCTTTCTCTAAGAGGTAAATAAAGCTCCACAGTCTCCGCAAGGGCAATCTCTTTTATGGAGAACTCCTGCAAGCGGTAAAAGGAATTACCCCTGGGGACATATTTTTTGAGGATCCTTATTTTCTCTTCCTTTTCAAGGGCACCAAGGGCCCTTTTATACCATTCCAGAAATCTGAGATACTCCTCGGCATCTCCTCCCCTGTCGGGATGAAGATGCTTTACCCTTGCTCTGAAGAACTGCTTTAACTCCTCTTGGGTTGAAAATTTTAAGTTTTGCATATCCTTAGGAAGAGGCCTTTAATTCTATTTTGGTGGATAAAAGCTCCTCAATGGTCCTTAATACCTTTTCTCTTTCAAGTTTCACCTCATAGGCATTGGCTCCAAGGTCAAAGACCTTTTTCTTCACATCTTCACCTGTAAGGGAGGTGAGAACCATAATGGGGATATCCCTGTATTCAGGAATTTCTCTTACATTCTTAATAAACTCAAAGCCATTCATAACAGGCATTTCTATGTCACTTATAATCAGAGCTGGACGCAGTCCTCCCTTGAGTTTCTGCAGAGCCTCTTCTCCATTCCCGGCAATTTCCACCTCAAAACCCGCCTGAACGAGATAGTTTCTTATCATATTCTGGAAAAAGGGAGAATCTTCAGCCAGTAAAATGGTCATAACCTCCTCAGGCTCTTCTCTTTTCACAATGAACCATTCAGGGTCATACATCTCAATGATGTTGTAGATATCCAGAAAGAGGATGGTTTTGTTGTTAATGATCCTGTGTCCGAGAATACCTGGCTGGACATAGAGATCTACCTCCACATCAAGGGTTGTCTCTATGGTATCCACGATCTTTGAGCAAAGGATAGCACAGGTCTTATCCCTTTCTGAGAAGAAAAGAAGATTATACTCATCCTGAATCGGAGTTCCCTGAATGG
>CAYTDX010000100.1:0-4749 GCA_964436655.1 uncultured Caldimicrobium sp. | reverse complement strand
TTGGGTTTCGCTTAGGATATCTATCCTCCAGCCAAGAAGTTTTGAGGCAAGACGGACATTTTCTCCCTTTCTTCCTATGGCAAGGGAGAGCTGATCATCTGGGACAACGACCTCAAGGGTTTTGTTGGCCTCATCCACGATAACCTTACTGCACTCTGCAGGGGAGAGGGCGTTATAGACAAACTTAGCCGGATCCTTTTCATAGGGCACCACATCAATCTTTTCTCCCTTTATTTCCTGTAGCACCGCAGAAATCCTTGAACCTCTGACCCCCACACAGGCCCCAACGGGGTCCACATTGGGGTCAGTTGAGGTGACCGCAATCTTGGTCCTTGCCCCGGGCTCTCTGGCAATGGCCACGATCTTAACCAGGCCCTCCTGAATCTCAGGGACCTCCTTTTCAAAGAGTTTTTTCACAAAGGCAGGGTGAGATCTTGAAACCACAATCTGAGGCTCCTTCTGACGATATACCTCAATGACTAAGGCCTTTACCCTGTCTCCCCGATGATACCTCTCATGGGGAATCTGCTCTTCTTCAGGAAGTAAGGCCTCAGCCCTGCCCAGATTGAGAATAACATCCCTTCTGTTGAAACGATGCACATATCCCGTTACGATCTCCCCGAGACGATGTTTGTATTCATCATAGATTATCTGTTTTTCAGCCAGCCGTAACCTCTGGGAGAAGAGCTGTTTTACAATTTGGGCAGCAATTCTACCCAGATCCTGAAGATTAATTCTCTCCCCGATCATGTCTCCAATATTGACATTGGGGGAGAGCTCTCTGGCCGAGGCAAAGGAGATCTCCCGGTTGGGGTCTGTAACCTTATCCACTACCTCGCGAAAGCTATAGATCTCAATGTCACCAGTTTCTTCATCGTATTTGACTTCAATTTTGGCCCCTGCTCCGTATTTCTTTTTGGCTGCAGTCTTTAGCCCCTCAACCAGGGCCTCTACAACGATTTCCTTGGATAACCCCTTTTCTTTACTCAAGGCCTCAACGATCTTTTTTAGCTCCTTAGATGTCTGCATTTATCTCTCTCCTTTTACTTAAAGGTGATTTCAGGCTGAAGATTGGCCCTTTTAATATTTGAGAGGGCAATTTCCCAGACCTCATCTTCAACGGAAAACTTAAGGACCCCCTCCTCAACTCCAAGAATTGTCCCAACAAGATTCCTCCTCCCCGAGATAGGATTATTTAGAGTTATTTTGGCCCTTTCCCCTATAAATCTCTCAAAGTGCTCTTTCCTCTTAAGGGGTCTCTCAATACCCGGACTTGACACCTCAAGATTATAGGGATGATGAATAAGATCCGCCTTATCCAAAAGGTGTCCCGCAAGTTCACTGATCTTTGCACAGTCGCCTATGGTCACTCCCCCGGGTTTGTCAATATATAGCCTGAGAACCCAACCGGTTCTCTCTCTTCTCCATTCAATATCCACAAGTTCCATTTTCTTCTTTAATATGGGTAATTCCAGCAATTCCCAAAGCCTTTCCTTAAGATCTTCTTTCATTAACTAATACCTCATTCTAAGCTAAATTTTAACTTCCTAAGTTATTTCTGTCAAGGAAAGGATTGGGACCCTAAAAAATGGAGAGGGAGGCCCTTAAGATGAGAGATATGCGGGAGGGGGGACTTGAACCCCCACGGGGATATCCCCACCGGATCCTAAGTCCGGAGCGTCTGCCATTCCGCCACTCCCGCAAGACAGGAAAATTTCCTTTTAAAATTAATATAGCCTCCCAAAAATTCAACTGCTTTATTAAAAACCCCCTAAGAAGTCAGATTTAGTCCCTGCCTTACAGATTTTTGTCAATATTTTGAGACCTTTGCAAAATTATGGTTCTTTTTTAGGTTTATGGTAGCCGTGGCCCGTAGGTTGCGTAAGGTTTTTGTTTTTTTGTTTTGTGGTAGCCGCAAGCTTCAGCTTGCGTGGGGTTTTGATTTTTTACGCAGGCTAAAGCCTGCGGCCACCTCAAGATTTCAAATCTTTTCCAAGTTCTTGGTAGCCGCAACCTTTAGGTTGCGTGTTTTTTTGATTTTTTTCGCAGGCTAAAGGTCTTACGACTACCTCAAAAAAATAATTTTGCAAAGAACTCTTTTATTTTTGAAAATATACGCAGGCTAAAGGTCTTGCGGCTACCGAAAAAGACTAATTTTTTGAAAAACTCACAAAGTCCAAAATCATATGGACTCATACACTTTATTGATTCCTCAAAAAAGTGCATTAAATTTTAGATATGCCCCTTTACGACTTTGAGTGCGAAGATTGCGGAACAGTCTTTGAAGTCTTTATGAAAAGGGAGGAAACCTATCCCGAATGTCCTCTCTGTTCTTCCCCCAGGGTTATAAAAATTCCCTCTCCCTTTGGATTTCAGGACAAAAGCTCCTACCGGGCAGAGCGGGAAAGCGCCATTCTTAAAAGGGCCAAAGACTATCTTCTTGAAGGCAAGCTCAGGGATGCCCAGAGGTTCCTTGAAAGGGCTCGGGATCTCCATCCCACAGACAGAGTTAAGAGACTCTCGGAAAAAATTGCTGAAAAAAGACCTCCTCAGGAGGGCTTTTTGGTAAAACCTGAAGCAGTTATAATCAAAAAGAAGAGGTGAGGGTATGGACTTTGACAGAGACCTTTGCAATCTAATCAATTTTAATACCTTTATCCTTTCCCTTAATACAGCAGCCCTTGTGCATCTTGGGGAGCTACCTGACCCCATCACCAATCGCAAAGAGCCAAATTTAACCCTTGCCAGGCACACCATTGAGACCTTAGAGATGCTCAAGGAAAAGACCAAAGGGAACCTCACCCTTGATGAAGAGAAACTCCTGCAGAGTATCCTCTACGAGCTAAAACTCAAGTATGTAAAAATCTGCAGTTAATACCTGCCTTTGAATGCCCTCTCTTTTTCTCTTGTCTCCAGCTAAAGTTAATCTTACCCTTCAGGTCTTACGAAAAAGAGAGGACGGCTACCACGATATTTACAGCCTCTTCCAGAAGATTACCCTCTTTGATGAAATTGAGGTTGAAAGGGGGAGAACCTCCTTTGAATGGAGCTTTCAATGTGATGAGTGGATAGCCCCTGAAAAGAATCTCCTCTATAAGGCCTGGAGGCTATTTAAGGAGACCTTTCAGATAAAGGAAGAGATCAAGATCTGGGCCAAAAAAAGGATACCCCTTGGAGCAGGCTTAGGCGGTGGAAGCAGTAATGCTGGCACCCTTCTTAAGGCCCTGGGAAGACTCTATGAGATTGAAAGGGAGAGGCTTTTTCCTCTGTCTGTAAGGCTTGGGGCTGATGTCCCCTTTTTTCTTGAAGACTGTCCATCAGCTGAAGCCGAGGGAATTGGAGAGATCCTCAGGCCCTTCCCCTCTTTCTCAGCCTACTATCTCCTTTTATATCCAGGCTTTAAGGTGGATACTGCCTGGGCCTATAAAACCCTGAACTTGACAAAAGGAAAAAATCCTATTAAATATGAACCCTTCCTCCCACCCTGGGAGAAAGCTGGAGGGCTCATAAACGACTTTGAGGAGCTTCTTCGCCTGAATTTCCCTATTTATGAAGACCTTGAAAGGTCTTTAAAAGAGGCAGGTGCAAGGGCAGTAAGCCTCTCTGGAACAGGTTCAACCTATTTTGGAGTTTTTGAAGACTTACCCATAGAGGCCTACCTGAGACTAAAAAATTTTTTAAAAGGTGGTAAAATATTTTTGGTCAGGAATCTGAATGGAAGCGGAGGGAGTTAAGGATGTTTGTCAATCACCTACGGATTTTTTCAGGCTCAGCTAACCGGGAGCTTGCCGAAAAGATCTGCAGATATCTGGCTACCCCTCTGGGGCACAGCACCCTCAGGAGATTTAGTGACGGAGAACTCTTCGTGGAGATTGAAGAGAATGTCAGAGGAGCGGATGTCTTTATTGTTCAGCCTACCTGCACCCCGGTGAACGAAAATCTGATGGAGCTCCTTATCATGATTGATGCAGCCAGAAGGGCCTCGGCTCGCCGTATTACAGCGGTTATCCCCTACTATGGCTATGCCAGACAGGACAGAAAAACCGCCCCAAGAACCCCAATATCAGCCAAACTTGTTGCTAATCTTATTGTAGTAGCGGGTGCAAGACGGGTTTTGACCATGGATCTTCATGCCGGGCAAATCCAGGGCTTTTTTGACATTCCCGTGGATCACCTTTATGCCCTACCGGTATTTCTACAATATATAAAGGAAAATTTTAAAAAGGATGAGATCGTGATAGTCTCACCGGATGCCGGCGGGGTTGAGAGGGCAAGGGAGTATGCCAAAAGATTGGAAAGCACCATGGCGATTGTAGATAAGAGAAGACCCCGCCCCAATGAATCCGAGGTTATGAATATCATAGGAGAGGTAAAAGACAGGATTGCCCTTATTATTGATGATATGGTGGATACCGCTGGAACCATCTGTAAGGCTGCTGAAGCCATCTTAGAGAGGGGAGCCAAGGATGTCTATGCCATTGCAACCCATCCGGTTTTATCTGGAAAGGCCCTGGAAAGGATCTCGGCCTCTCCTTTGAAGGCCCTCATTGTCAGTGATACCATTCCTTTAAGAGAGGAGGCCAAGGCCCTTGGCAAAATAAAGGTTTTGAGTGTAGCCAATCTCCTTGGGGAGGCCATAAGAAGGATTCATACTGATGATTCCATAAGTTCGCTTTTCATATAAAACCAAAGAAAGGAGGTCTCTTATGAAGTGGGTAACCCTGAATGCCTTGAAAAGAGAAAAAACTG
>CAYTDX010000099.1:0-4777 GCA_964436655.1 uncultured Caldimicrobium sp. | reverse complement strand
GGCTAAAGGTCTTGCGGCTATCTCTAAATCAATAATTATTTCAAGGTTCTGGTAGCCGCAACCCGTAGGTTGCGCCAGATTTTTTGATTTTTCTTTTACAAACCTGCGCAAGCTAAAAGGGTTTGACCCTTTTGACTGAGGGGGCCTCCTTTTTGCGTTTTACAAGATCCTCCCCAAAGAGAACGGTTTTTAACCATCTGAAGCCAAACTGCAAGAGCTTTAGCTCATCTTCTCTGATAGCCTCAAGCTCCCTCTCCTCAACCTCAAAGATGTCTAAGAATTTGGTATCAAAGACAAAGCTTCTAAATCTCTCCGGATTGGTGGATACCATAAAAAAGAGTTCAAGGCTTTTTTCTGGCACCTCAACAGGCCCGAGGGATTCCTTTTTCATGATGATTTCAGCCCACTCAAAGATTGGTTCCTCAAGCCCAGGGATCCCCTGAGAGGTCCTGTATTCTTCAACCGTTATTTCCTCTCCGGATTCAAGGCCCTGGCAAAAACCCTCTTTGACAAGATAAAAAAAGTCCTCATTTCTTCCCTCATCTCTATTCCTGAAGAGCCCAAAACCTAAGGGATAATACCTGCAGGCAAGCGGCCGAACCTCATAAACTGAACACCCTGCCTCCCCAAGAAAGGGACAGGTCTTTTCCTCATCATCCCGCATCTTGAGTCTGGCTATAGGCAGGCCTGACTTGGGAAGAATGAAGGGTTCGGTATAGCGAAGAAGAAATTCATCCGAGGAGAGATTGAGAAAGCCTTTGAGTCTTAAGATATCATAAGGGGTTAGAGGAAGATAAAGTTCAGAACAGCAAAGCTTAAAGCAGGGCACCCCTGGATAACATTGAAACTTAAGGCGAGATTTTGAGGTAAGCCTGATTGGTTCAACGATCTTTTCAAATCCCTTGGCCCTATGAATACCCTCCATGGTGATCTCCTCTGTGTTTTTAACTAAAGATAATCCATCTTTTCCCCTTTGACCAGATCATATCCTTTACCAGTTTTTTGGTAGCCCAAACCCTTTAGCCTGTGTTCTTCACTTGCTCCTGCGGGTTGGCTACCAAAGGGAATTATAATTTTGCAAAGGGCTCCTTATATAAAAGCTCAAATTTATCAGTAGGCATAAAGTTTTCCGTAGGGACGATGGGTGTATGGAATAATCTTGACGAAGTCTTCTTTAAAGACCTCAGAAGGGTTGAGCCCAAAATCATCACAATATTCTAAAAGGTGCCTTTCCAGGAGCTTTTCATCCTCTTTCTCTAAGGCGTAGGGCTTTAGCCCGATTCCCAGCTGAGTCTCCCTGACCCTTCCTCTCACATAGATGGCCCCTCCGTGCATTCCCGTTCCAAGAAATAGGCCCGCTACTGGTCTTTCAGGATAAAGGGTATTCATCCCAAGTAAGATAATAATACCCCCTGCCATGTATTCACCAAGGAAATCCCCGGCCTTACCTCCAATCACGATTACAGGGACCTTGTCCATATAGGCCTTCATGTGAATACCCACGCGATATCCTACATCCCCAAAGATATGGATTTTACCCCCTCGCATAGCATAACCCACCACATCACCTGCCATCCCGTGCACAATAATTTTCCCATCATCCATCGTATTTCCAGCACCATCCTGGACATTTCCAAAGACTCTAATCACAGGCCCTCTCATAAAAGACCCCAGGTCAAGACCCGGTGTCCCATAGATCTCAGCCCTGATTTCAGCAGATACCCCTCCAAAGAGATAACGGTGTCCGTTTACGCCCTTGAGGATAATCTCCTTCTCACCCTTAAGGATGTGTTCCCGTATTATTCTATTTACCTGTGAATAATGAAAGGGGGATACTTCCAATTCTAAGGGCATCCTCACTAACCTCCTTTGGTCTCACCTTGAGATAACTCTTTTGATTGGGAATGACTCCCTCTTCCATCTCAACGATAACCGGTTCTCCAGCCTTGGGAGCCCAGATCTTCTCTGGATCAGGGCAAATGGCCCTGATAGCTGATTCCTCCGAGGCCATGTAATAGATATCTCCTTTGGAGGCAGCCACAAGAGGTCTAAGCTTAACCCTGTCATTCAGACCCACAAGGCCTCCGTTGTAAGCAAAGAGAATGGCAAAGGGCCCATTTAGGACGGCCCAGCCATAAAGGATTCTTATACCAGTAAAGATCTCTTTTTCCTCTTCATGCATCTCCTCAATCTCCATCCAGAAGGGAGGGGCCATGGCCTTACAGGCAAGCTCAAGGGGAAGACCCTGCCTCCGAATGAGATAATCAAGAATGTAAGCCACAACCTCGGTATCTGTAAGTAAGGTACACCTGTAACCAAAGAGCTCAAGATACCTTTTATTAGTTCCATAGCTTGAGATCTCTCCATTGTGCACAATGGACCAGTCAAGAAGGGTAAAGGGGTGAGCGCCCCCCCACCAGCCAGGGGTATTGGTGGGGAAACGATTGTGAGCGGTCCAGATGAAGGCCTTATATTCGTCAATGCGGAAAAACTCGGCTATTTCATCAGGAAAACCCACCCCTTTAAAGGCCCCCATATTTTTCCCTGAGGAGATCACATAGGCTCCGTCAATGGTCTCATTTATCTCCATAACCAGCTGAACCATGCGATCATCTTCTGCGGTTATATCACAGGACCCTACCACCATTTCGTCAAATTTCGGCCTCACAAAATATCTTTTGAAGAGGGGAGGATTCTTAATGGTCTTTACCTTCTTTGTGGGAATGGGTTCCTGGTAATTAAGGAAGGTGTATTTCTGCAAAAACTCTTCTACCCTTTCAAGGGCCTGCTTGGTCTGTGCCATAACATGTAAGGCATAGTAATCGGCAAGCTCAGGATAGATTCCATATGCGGCATATCCTGCTCCCAGACCATTTCCCCTTTCATACTGGCAACAAATGGCCTTGAGAATCTTTTCTCCTGGGATGAGTTCCCCTTTGCGATGAATAATCCCTGCAACACCACAGCCAGAAATCTCTTTGGCGCTCAAGGTTACATTCCACATAATCTTTTACTCCCCTGCATGTTTTACTTCAAGAATCTCCATTTCTTCGCGGGTTAAGCCTACGGCCCGCAACTTATCTCTATTCCCTCTTAAGCTCTCAATGGAATTGATACCCATGGCCCCAAGCATCTCTTTAATCTCATGGGACCAGGCCTTCACAAGATTATAGATCTTTTCGTAGGCAACCTCTGGGGGCAACCTTTTAATAAGGTCTTCCCGGTTGGTGGCAATTCCCCAAGGGCATTTCCCTGTATAGCATCTCTGACACATGGTGCAGCCAACAGCAATTAGGGCGGCTGTCCCAATGTAAACGGCATCCGCACCCAGGGCAATGGCCTTAACCACATCGGCACTGCAGCGGATCCCGCCTGAGGCAATGATGCTTGTTCTGTGCCGGATACCCTCTGCCCTTAAGCGTTTATCCACAGCAGAAATAGCAAGTTCAATGGGGATTCCAATGTAGTCTCTAAACATAGTGGGAGCTGCCCCTGTTCCCCCTCTTAGACCATCAATAACCACGGCATCAGCACCTGCTCTCACAATACCTGAGGCAATGGCTGCCACATTGTGCACCGCTGCAATCTTTACAAAAACGAGCTTTTTATATTCCGTGGCCTCTTTGAGGGCAAAAATCAGCCCCCTTAGGTCTTCAATGGAGTAAATGTCGTGATGGGGAGCCGGGGATAGGGCATCTGATCCCACCGGGATCATACGGGTCTTTGAGATCTCCTCGGTTACTTTTTCACCAGGAAGGTGTCCTCCGATCCCGGGTTTGGCACCCTGACCAATTTTTATCTCTATGGCCACTCCTGCATTAAGATAGTCCACATGCAGACCAAACCTGCCAGAGGCACACTGCACAATGGTATTTGAGCCGTATTCATAAAGGGAGGCATGAAGGCCACCTTCACCTGTATTGTAAAGGGTCCCCAGGTCTCTGGCAGCCCTTGCAAGACCTTGATGAATATGCAGACTTATAGCACCATAGGACATAGCCGCAAACATGATAGGGGTCTCAAGTTTAAGCAAAGGAGGAAGCTTTTTTTTGAGTCTGAACTTCCCGTCAAATTCTTCAATCTCAAGGGACTCAGGCTTTGGCCCTATATAGGTGCGAAGCTCCATGGGCTCCCTTAAAGGATCAATGGGGGGATTGGTTACCTGACAGGCATCCAGCACCAAGTGATCAAAATAGTTCTTAAAGGGGAGGGCACAGCCTGTTGAGGTTAAAAGAACACCTCCCTGGTCAGCCTGTTTGTATACATTTTTAATATACCAGGGTGTCCAGAGGGCATGTTCCCTGAACTGAGAAGGATGCCTTTTAATAATGATGGCCTTTGTTGGACAGAAGGCTTCGCATCTGTGGCAACCAACACACTTGGTATGATCCTCAAGGAGGGTCTTCTTTTTGGCATCCCAGATATGGGCCTCATAGGGGCATTCTTTTACACATCTCCTACACTTGATACACTTCTCCCAGATACGCTCTATGTAAAAATCAGGATAGAAACTCGCAAACTGAGGAGTAGCCATCTTCCCTTTGCCTCCTGTTAAGCCAATAAAGTTTTCAAATTATACTCTTTATTTTGGAAAATCAAAGACCTAAAGGGTTCAACCAGTTTTTTAAAAAGGACTTACTCAGTTCCTGTAATTCTTTGATCTCATGATCCTCTATATTTTCAAAGGCCTTAAAATCAATCCCTTCCCTTATTATCTCAGCCTTATAAGCCTCTTTCCAGACGGAGGCAAGCCCCTTATCAACCTCTATGTGGAATT
>CAYTDX010000098.1:0-4917 GCA_964436655.1 uncultured Caldimicrobium sp. | reverse complement strand
AATGTCTTTTAGAGAGGAGATAATGCCCCAAATTCAAAATTTTGCAAAGGTCTCACCTTTTAAGTCTAAAATCCTATGGCCTTATACAGGAATATTGCTAATAAAAAAAGTTATAGTAAATTTGTTTTTCAAGAATTTTCTGGAAGGAGGGCTAAAAAATGCTTGTAAAAAACTTTCTTTTTACCTCAGAATCAGTAACAGAGGGACATCCTGACAAGGTGGCAGATCAGATCTCTGATGCTGTGCTGGATGCCATTCTGGAAAAGGATCCCTATGCCCGAGTGGCCTGTGAAACCCTCGTGAATACGGGTATGATACTTCTTGCAGGTGAGATCACCACTGATGCCCGTGTGGATTATCCAACCATTGCAAGAGGGGTGGTCAAAGAGATAGGTTATAATCATTCAGACCTTGGCTTTGACTATCAGACCTGTGCGGTCTTAATCAGTATTGACCGGCAGAGCCCTGATATTGCCATGGGGATTGAAAGGGATGGAGAGATCGGGGCTGGAGACCAGGGGCTAATGTTCGGGTATGCCTGTGATGAGACCCCGGATCTCATGCCCATGCCCATATGGTATGCCCACAGACTGGCTATGAGGCTTGCCGAGGTAAGAAAAAAGGGAATTCTCCCCTTTCTCAGACCAGATGGTAAAACCCAGGTTACCGTTAGATATGAGGATAGACGCCCGGTTGATGTCCATACCATTGTCATTGCGGCTCAGCATGATCCAACGGTCACCCTGAAGGAGCTCAGAGAGGCCATTTATGAAGAGGTTATCAAAAAGATCATTGCCCCGGAACACCTTAAGGCAGATACCAAGATAATTATTAATGGGACTGGAAGGTTTGTTATCGGAGGCCCTTTGGCAGATTGTGGAATGACAGGAAGAAAGATCATTGTTGATACCTACGGAGGAAGGGGCCATCACGGAGGAGGAGCCTTCTCCGGAAAGGACGCCACCAAGGTTGACAGGACCCCTTCCTATTATGCCCGTTATGTGGCAAAGAACCTTGTTTCAGCAGGTGTTGCCCGGGAACTTGAGGTCCAGGTTGCCTATGCCATCGGGGTCCCTGAGCCCTTAGCCATAAATGTAAATACCTATGGGACTGAGGTCATACCTGTTGAAAAGATCCTTGAAATCATAGATAAAATCTTCTGCTTTAGACCTAAATACATGATTGATTACCTTGGGCTCAGGCGTCCTATCTTCAGAAAAACAGCCTGTTACGGCCACTTTGGAAGACCTGAACCCGAGTTTACCTGGGAAAAGGTAGATTTGGTTGAAAAGATCAAGGAGCTTGCAGGTTTGGATAAGTAAAGGACTTTTACCGGTCTGGAAACTGAACTAAAGGGGGATTTCTATGGAGCATCATGTTAAGGATCTTGCTCTGGCTGAGGAAGGATTGAGGCTTATTGAATGGGCTGAGATGGACATGCCTGTCTTGAGGCTCATAAGGGAAAGATTTTCTAAAGAAAAGCCTTTGAGGGGCCTGAGGATAGGGGCCTGTCTTCACATCACCACCGAGACTGCAAATCTTGCCAGGACCTTAAAGGAAGGGGGGGCAGAGGTCTTCCTCTGTGCCTCAAACCCCCTTTCCACAAAGGACGAAGTGGCCTCAGCCTTGGTTAAACACTTTGATATCCCAGTCTTTGCCATCCGTGGCGAGGACAGAGACACCTATTATGCCCACATCAAGGCAGTCCTTGACAGGGAACCTCACATTACCATTGACGATGGAGCAGATCTTGTGAGCACCCTGCATAGAGAAAGGCCTTCTCAGGCAGATAAAATCATAGGAGGCACCGAGGAGACCACAACCGGGGTTATAAGACTAAGGGCCCTTGCCAGAGATGGCCTCCTCAGGTATCCAATTATAGCGGTAAACGATGCTCTGACAAAGCACCTCTTTGATAATCGCTACGGCACAGGTCAGTCCACCATTGACGGCATCCTCAGGGCCACCAACAGGTTGCTTGCAGGTTCTGTCTTTGTCGTCTCAGGTTTTGGATGGTGCGGAAAGGGCTTGGCCATGAGGGCAAGAGGCCTGGGTGCCAGGGTGATTGTAACCGAAGTTGATCCCCTCAAGGCCTTAGAGGCTGTCATGGAGGGCTATCTCGTTATGCCCATGGATAGGGCAGCTGAGAGGGGAGACATCTTTGTGACAGTGACAGGCTGTAAGGGTGTAATCAGAAAGGAGCACTTCTTAAAGATGAAGGACGGGGCCATTGTTGCCAATTCTGGACACTTTGATGTGGAAATTGATTTAAAGGGTCTTTCAGAACTTACCAGAGAAGTAAGAATTATCCGTAGAGAGGTTGAGGAATACACCCTTGAGAATGGAAGGCGGATCTATGTGCTCTCCCAGGGAAGGTTGGTTAATCTTGCCTCAGCTGAAGGCCATCCCTCCGCAGTTATGGATATGAGCTTTGCCAATCAGGCCCTCTGTATAGAATATCTCGTTAAAAACCAGGATAAACTCACCAAGGAGGTCTATCCCGTCCCAGCAGAAATAGACAAAGAGATCGCCAGGCTCAAACTGCGTTCCATGGAGATTGAGATTGATACCCTGACACCTGAACAGGAAAGATATCTTTCAAGCTGGGAGGAAGGCACCTAATCCTCCTTTATGGAGATACTCTTCCTCGGGTATATCTCGGCAGGGTTTCCCTCACAGTCTGAAGATACCCTCTTAGAAAGTATAAGTATGGAGGAGTGGTTGATTCGTAACCCCTCCTCCACCTTTCTCATTCAGGTAGTGGGGGAATCCATGTTAGAGGCTGGTATCCTTCCCGGAGATTATGTCTTGGTGGATAAATCCCTAAACCCAAAGAATAATGATATTGTAATTGTAAGAATTGAAGACGAATGGACTATGAAGTATTTTTTCAAAGAAAAGGGAAGGATTCTGCTTAAACCTGCCCATCCCCAGTACCAACCTCTCATCCTCTCTCAGGATAAAGATGTGGAGGTCTTCGGGGTAGTCGTTGCAGTTATCCGAAAGTATCGTTAAAATAAAGATATGGATTACCCTCTTAATATTTATGGGTTCCCTCAGGCCATTCTCCACCTTGATGCCAATGCCTTCTTTGCCTCAGTAGAGCAGGCAGTAAATCCCCACCTCAAGGGAAAGCCCGTTGTTGTAGGGAAAGAAAGGGGGATTGTGACGGCAGTAAGTTACGAAGGCAAGGCCCTGGGAATCAGACGGGGGATGACCATCCTTGAGGTCACTAAAAAATTCCCCCAGTGCATAGTCCTTGAATCGGATTACGAAAAATATTCCCTCTTTTCAATAAGGATCTTTGACATTCTGCGGAGATTTACTCCTGTTGTTGAGGAATACTCCATTGATGAGGCCTTTGCTGATCTAAAGGGCCTGAGGAGATATTACCGGATGAGTTATGAAGATTTAGGCCTGAAAATAAAGGAGACCCTTAAGAGAGAACTCGGGATCACTGTCTCTGTAGGCATAAGTCTTACCAAGGTTCTGGCCAAGGTGGCCTCAGGGTATCGCAAACCCGATGGTCTGACCCTGATTCCGGGAAGAGAAATTCATCATTATCTCAGGGACTTACCTGTTTCAGAGGTCTGGGGAATCGGACCACAGACCTCGGCCCTCTGTGAAAAACTTGGAATCTATTCAGCCCTTGACTTTGCAAGTGCCAGAGAGCCTTTTATAAAAAAACACTTCACCAAACCCCACTATGAGATCTGGCTTGAATTGAGAGGTATTCAGGTCTATCCAGTTATACCTGAGGCTAAGGAGAGCTATAAAGGTATCAGCAAGGCCCTCTCCTTTAAACCAACCTGTGACAGGGAATTCCTTCTGGCTCAGAGTGCCTTTAATCTTGAGATGGCCTGTTTTAAGGCCAGGGCTTACGGCCTTTCAGCCCGGAGGCTCCTTTTCTTCTTAAAGGATCAGGAGTTTCAGGTTCACGCTATGGAGCTCCATCTTCCCTATCCCTCTGCCTATCCCAAGGACCTACTCCCCCTCTTGAGAAGGGCCTTTGAGTCCCTCTACAAAGAGGGGCTCCTTTTCCGGCAGGTGGGAGTTATTTTAAAGGACCTTACCCCGAAAAAGCGACTTCAACTTGGTCTTTTTGAAAAAAATCAACCCTCAGAGGCTCTAAAAGAGCTCTATGCAGCTGTTGACAAAATCAACCTGAGGTATGGAAGAACCACTCTTATTCACGGGACAAGCCTTCCTGTGACCAAGGAAAAACCCCTTTCTAAGGGAAGAACCCTGAAAATCCCTCTCCTTCCGGTAAAACTTTTTTGAAATTTTCACAAGCCCCTGACCAAATCACATATAATGCAGCCTCTCCCCCTGATAGGAGAGGGTTGGGAAAGATTAAGAAGATCTGTATTTCAGCTCAAAGGAATAGCTATAGTAAAATCTTATCTCAGGATGAGATTTTTTTAAATATTCCTCAACACTGGGGTGAAGAGAATAACTGACTATAAACCCAACAACATCACTTTTAAGATGGTGTTTAACTCTTTTGAGCATTTTACTGAATTTATCAATGTCCCTTTTGCCAAGTTGCGACTTGCATTCACCTATAAGATAAATTGAGTGTCCCTCCCTTTCACCTTCCACATAAAGGTTCACTTCATCGTACTTACCATCTGGATAGACAATGTTTTTCCTGCCATAATCCTTTACCTTGATGCCATACTCTTCTTCAGCCAGTTTTTTTAAAAAGGGGATGACTTTATCTTCAAGGCCATATCCTACGGTATGAGAAAGATTCCCAACTTCTCTTTTTACCTCTCCCAGTTCAATTTTTATCTCTCCCACCTCTTTTTTTAGCCCTCCCAGTTCTTCTCTTGTCGCTCTAAATTCTGTAGCGAGTTTTCTCACCTCTTCTTCTGTCCGTCTCTGGGCTTCAGCAAGCTCAGCTACAGTCTGCTC
>CAYTDX010000097.1:0-4979 GCA_964436655.1 uncultured Caldimicrobium sp. | reverse complement strand
GGGCCCTTCAGCAGATAAAGGAGAGGAGGTATTTTGAGAGGTATCTGGGGAAATATCCAGAGATTTATCTGATAGGGATAGAGTTCAGCAAGAAGTCAAGAAACATCGTTGGCTTTGAGTGGGAGCCTCTTTTTAACCCTTGACTTTTATTTTAAATTTAGGTATTTTGAGTAAAAAATAACCGAGGGGATAATTATGGAACTTGACAGGAAAAAGGCGGTTGAGGCAGCGATAACCCAGATTGAGCGTCAGTTTGGAAAGGGCGCAATCATGAAGTTAGGAGAACAGGAGAAGAAGGTTGAGGTCAATGTCATCCCCACAGGGTCCTTAGCTCTGGATGTGGCTACCGGAATTGGGGGAATCCCCCGGGGGAGAATCACCGAGGTCTTCGGAGCAGAGGCCTCAGGAAAGACAACCCTTGCCCTTCACATGGTGGCTGAGGCTCAGAAGCTGGGAGGGGTGGCTGCCTATATTGATGCCGAGCATGCCCTGGATGTCAATTACGCAAGAAAGCTTGGCGTGAATGTGGATGAGCTTCTTATCTCTCAGCCGGATACCGGGGAGCAGGCCCTTGAGATCGCAGAGGTCCTTGCCAGAAGCGGAGCTGTGGATATTATCGTAGTTGATTCTGTGGCAGCCCTTGTGCCCAAGGCGGAGCTTGAGGGAGAGATGGATGAGCAACAGGTGGGCTTGCAGGCCCGTCTTATGTCCAAGGCCATGCGAAAACTCACCGCTGCTATCTCAAAGACCAACACCGCCGTTATTTTTATCAATCAAACCCGTATGAAAATCGGGATGATGAGCTTTGGAGGTCCCCAGGAGACAACTCCTGGTGGTATGGCCCTTAAATTCTTTGCTACCATGAGGATGGAAATCAGGAGAATTCAGAGTATAAAGGAAGGGCAGGATACCCTGGGAAATCGTGTCAAGGTAAAGATCGTTAAAAACAAGCTTGCTCCCCCCTTTAAAGAGGCTGAGTTTGATATCTATTTTGGAGAGGGTATCTCCCGAGAGGCCGAGTTGATAGACTTAGGCCTTGCCTTCAATCTCATTGAAAGAAGCGGGGCCTGGTATTCCTATAAAGGGGAAAGGCTCGGTCAGGGTAAAGAGAATGTGAGGAAGCTCCTTAAGGAGAATAAGGATATAGCTGACGAACTTGAGAGGAAAATTAGAGAACTCACCGGGCTACCCCTTTTTGAAAGGTCCCCGGCTGATAAGCCCCAGAAAAGGGCATCTTAGGTCCTATGCCCTCAAGGATCAACCCATCTCATCTTGAGGAGAGGCTTTCAAGGGTAAAGATCTTAGTTGTGGGGGATCTCATTCTGGATCGCTACTTCTGGGGAAGGGTGGAGAGGATCTCCCCTGAGGCCCCGGTTCCGGTTTTTGATCTCAAGGAGATTACCCATAGCCTTGGGGGGTCTGCAAATGTGGCTGCCAACCTTCGGGGGCTTTTGGTCCAGACCTTTCTCATGGGGGTGGTGGGTAAGGACGAAAAGGGAGATATCTTGATAGAGCTTGCTGAACAAAGGGGCATCAATACCCGGGGAATTTTAAAGGATCCTCAAAGGCCTACCACCTTAAAGACAAGGGTCATAGCCCAGTCTCAGCAGTTACTTCGGATTGATAAGGAAGTGAGAGTCCCCCTCTCTCAAGAGTCAAAAAAGACCCTTCAGGAGCTCTATGAAGGCCTCTTGCCTGAGGTAGATGGAGTAATCCTTTCAGACTATGCCAAGGGAATGTTTCTCCTTGATGGATTTTGCAGCTGGTTAATTGAGGAGGCAAAAAGACAAAAAAAATTCGTCATGATTGATCCCAAAAGTGCTGACTGGAAGAAATATCAGGGTGCCACCACTATTACCCCCAATTTGAAAGAGTTCAAAGAGGTCTTACATCTGGAAAAATTAAAGGAAGGCGATTTTGATGGGGCCTCGCTCTATCTGGTGGAAAAGTATGGACTTGACTTTTTGGTGGTCACCCTGGGTAAAGAGGGCATCTATCTTTTTGAACCCGAAAAGGGGGGACAAAAATTTCCCTCTCAGGCCCGAGAGGTCTTTGATGTCTCTGGGGCAGGGGATACGGTCATTGCCAGTCTTTCAGCCTTTTTTGGGGCAGGGTTCCCTGTTGAAGAAGCCCTTTCTCTGGCCAATATCTGCGCAGGAATTGTGGTGGGTAAGGTAGGGACCCAACCTGTCTATCTTGAGGAGCTTAAAAAATTTCTGACTGAAGGAGGAAGCCATGGGAAGAATTGCCAAAATTAAGGCAAGAGAGGTCCTTGATTCAAGGGGTAATCCCACGGTTGAAGTGGAGATTCATCTGGATAGTGGTTTTTACGGCAGGGCCTGTGTTCCCTCCGGGGCTTCCACTGGAAAACATGAGGCCCTTGAGCTTCGGGATGGAGATAAAAAGCGTTATCTGGGAAAGGGGGTTCAAAAGGCTGTTTTTAATGTAAACGAACTCATTGCTCCCCAGCTGGAGGGCCTGGATTCTTCAAGACAGGCAGAGATTGACATGCTTCTCTGTGAGCTTGATGGCACAGAAAGCAAGGCCAAGCTTGGGGCCAATGCCATTTTGGGTGTCTCCATGGCCCTTGCCAGGGCAACGGCTGAAGAATTGGGAATACCCCTCTTTTCCTATCTTGGAGGGCTGAGGGCAAGGGTCTTACCTGTTCCTTTCATGAATGTTATAAATGGTGGGGTCCATGCGGACAATCCCCTTGACTTTCAGGAGTTCATGATTGTTCCCTGGGGTGCTCAAAGTTTTTCAGAGGCCCTGCGTATGGGGGTTGAGATCTATCAAACCCTGAAGGGCCTTCTAAGGGAAAAGGGGCTTTTAACCTCTGTGGGAGACGAAGGGGGCTTTGCTCCACAGATTGGCTCTCCTGATGAGGCCCTGGATCTCCTGCTTTCCTCCATTGAAAAGGCAGGCTACAAGCCCGGGGAAGATATTGCCCTTGCTATGGATGTTGCGGCCTCCGAGCTTTACAGGGATGGAACCTACCACCTCCCTGGTCTCGGGAAGACCCTTACTAAAGAAGAGCTTTGCGATTACTACGAAAGGCTCTGTAGGAATTACCCCATAGTCTCCATTGAAGACCCCTACTCTGAGGATGACCCAGAGGGTTTTAAGCTCATAAACTCAAGGCTTGGAGATAAGATCCAGATTGTGGGAGACGATATCCTTGTCACCAACCCTAAACGCATAAAATGGGCTATTGAGGAAAAACTCTGCAACGCCGTCCTTGTAAAACTCAATCAGATCGGAACGGTAACAGAGACCATTCAGGCCGTTGAGCTTGCCTATAGGGGAAACTTCAGGGCCATGATCTCTCACCGCTCTGGGGAAACAGAGGATGCCTTTATAGCTGATCTTGCCGTGGCTTTAAATACAGGTCAGATAAAGACTGGGGCCCCTGCCCGCTCAGAGAGAACTGCCAAATTTAATCAACTCCTTCGCATTGAAGAGTATCTTGGAGAGGGCGCCCTCTTTGCCGGAAAGGAATTTATTAGGAGATGAGAGGGCTTTTAGATTATCTTTCTGAACTTGCGGAGAAAAATAGCTCCCTGGAATTCTTTTTGACTCATGAGAGGGGAGTAACTTACGAGTGGAGGGATACCCGCCCTTTTCTTGAAAAGACCTTTGAAGAGACCACCCTCTCTGTAAGATACCTGAATCAAAAGGGGCTTTGCGGAATAAGCTATACCCTTGACCTATCCCGGGAGGGGATTAAATCAGCTATCTCCCAGGCAGAAATACTTTCCCGTCAGGGCATTCCCGCTATCTATCCCGAGCTCCCCGGGGAATATCCTCAGCTTCCCAGAGGAAATTTTTCAGAACCCTCAAAGGAGGCCCTTTTTGAAATCCTTGAAGATCTGAGGTCAAGGCTCCTAAGTGAAAGGGCCATAAAGCGAATTGAAAGAGAGGCCCTTTCCTGGGAAGAGGAAGAAGTGATCCTGATCAGAGGGGGAAAATCCTTAGCCTGGTCAAGTCCCCTCTTTAGTTTTTTGATCTCTCTAGTTGCGGAGTCAGATAAAAGAGTTGCCTCAGCCTATGCCTATAAGAGTGCGGTCTCCCTTGAAAAACTTGACCTTGTTGGGCTTTCTGATGATGCCTGTAAAAAGGCTAAGGCCTTAAGTCTGGCTGAAAAGGGCTCCTCCCTTCGGGCATCAATCCTCTTTCCCCCTGAGGCCTCTCTTGAGCTCCTCTCCCTTCTTTCTTTTTCGCTAAAGGGAGATGAGGTGAGTAAGGGAAGGTCCTTTTTAAAGGATAGCCTTGGAAAAAAGGTCTTTTCAGAAAATCTTTCTGTTATTGACGATGGCCTGATGCCTGGGCTTCCTGAGACAAGGCCTTTTGACGATGAAGGGATTCCTCAGAGGAAAAAGGTGTTAATCCGGGAAGGAGAGGTAGCTGGCTTTATCTGGGACTTCTATTACGGTAAAAGGGCAGGCCTTTTTTCAACAGGCAATGCCAGAAGGCCTGATCCCTCAAGTCCACCCAAGGTGGATTTCACAAATCTTTACATTGAAAGGGGCTTGAAGACAAAAGAGGAACTTTTAAACTCTTCAGGGCCTGTCTTTGAGGTGCTTGAAATCCTCGGGGCCCATACCGCTGACCCCATCTCCGGGGATTTTTCCTTTGGAGTTAGCGGGATTCTCTATGAGAAGGGAGAGCCCCTCAGGTATCTCTGCGAAATGGGGCTTTCAGGGAATATCTTTGAGCTCTTTAGGGAGGTTGAGGTGGCTAAAGACCTTACCTTTTTTGGAGATACCGGTTCTCCAAGCCTCCTTGTGCCATCCATGGATTTAGGGTAAAAAGAGGGATGTTGATATCCACAGAAATATTAAAGGGGTGAGAAGATGACCTTTAAAGAAGCCACAGAGTGGTTAAAAGAGAAGAAATCCCTCACGAAGGATGAGGCCTATATCCTTTTTAAAAAACTTGCCCTTGAGGATTTTGACGAGACCGAGGTTGAAGAGTTTCTC
>CAYTDX010000096.1:0-5047 GCA_964436655.1 uncultured Caldimicrobium sp. | reverse complement strand
CTACCTCTAAAATTCTAATTCCCTTTATGCAGGCTAAAGGTCTTGCAGATACCTAAAAAGACTAATTTTGTGAAAAACTCACAAAGTCTAAAATCATATAGACTCATACATGGATTTGACAAATCAGGTGATCTGGAATACAATTTGATAAAACCCCTTTTTGGAGGAGCCTATGAGAAAGATTTTTTTGTCTCTTCTTTTAACCCTTTTAATCACCTATCCCTTACTTGCGCAGGAAAAGGTTGAGGTTGTCACCCCGGAGAGGATTGAGTCCCAGGGGGAGATATCTTATCCCCTTCCTAATGTCCCGGTCTTAAAAGATTTAAATTATCAGCCCAATGAGAGTGCTATCCTGAAAACAGGAGGAATGCTTACAGGGATGCTTGTTTTTAAGGGAAATTATAAGGCCTCCGCCTTAGTTGAATTTTACAGAACCCAGATGAAGGCCAATGGCTGGCAGGAGATCGGAAGTTTTACCTCCAAAACCACCTTTCTGGCCTTTAAAAGACCTGAAGGACAGGCCTTTGTTAGCATTTCAGAGGGCTGGTATCAAACTGAGCTTCGCATTGTCCTTTTTGTAACCGGTGTTAAATAAACGCAGGGTCCTCTTAGGAATAACCGGGGGGATTGCCCTTTATAAGGCCTGTGAGGTCCTTCGTCTTTTGAAAAAAGATGGAGCCGAGGTTAAAGCGGTCCTCTCAACAGGGGCAGAGGAATTTGTCCGTCCCCTCCTGTTTTCTGCCTTAACCGGAGAAAGGACCTATACTAATAGAGATTTTTTCTCAGCCGAGGGTTCAATTCCCCATATTGAGCTTGCCAACTGGGCAGAGGTCCTCTTGATTTTGCCAGCCACAGCCTCTTTCCTGTCTAAATTGAGGTGTGGTCAGGCAAGTGAACTCCTCTTAGCCGTGCTTCTGGCAACGAAGGCCCCTGTTTACCTCTTTCCCTCCATGAACACAAATATGCTTGAGCACCCAGCCACTCAGGAAAATTTAAGGGTCTTAAGGTCCTATGGATACAAGATCTATGAGCCAGCTGAAGGAGAGCTTGCCTGCGGAGAGACAGGAAAAGGAAGGCTTCCTGAACCTGTGGAGATCCTTGAAGTAATCAGGGCTCATTTCAAGCCCAAGGATTTTTTGGGAAAGAAGGTTCTTATTACCGGGGGGCCAACGCGGGAATACCTGGATCAGGTCCGTTTTATCACCAATGCCTCTTCAGGTAAAACAGCCTTTTTTTTGACCAAGGAGGCCTATTACAGGGGAGCCAGGGTCTTTCTCCTCTGGGGACACAGGGAGTTTCCCTACGAACTTCCCAAACTTAACTTCTTTTCTGACATCCCCTATCCGGAGATTATTACTACCCTTACAACTCAGGAGATGTTTGAGAAGGCAAGGGAGCTCTTTCCAGAGGTGGATCTGGCTATCTTTGCTTCAGCTCCCTGTGATTTCAGGCCTAAGAGTTTTTATCCCGGAAAACTAAAAAAAACCGAGTCCCTCAGCCTTGAGCTTGAACTCACTCCAGATATTGCCAAAACCCTGTCCAAAATCAAGGCCAAACAGCTAACCATTGGTTTTGCTTTAGAAGAGCGGGATAAGTTGCTTACCTATGGCTTCACCAAAAAGGTGGAAAAGGGGTTTGATATCCTTATCGCCAATCCCCTTGAGACGGCAGGGGCAGATACCTCTGATTATCTTTTTATCGGCCCGGAATCACAGGAAGAACACCTTAACCTCTCTAAGGAAGAACTGGCTACCCTTATCTTTGACTCAGTAAAGAGGCTTTTTTAGGCTGGTAGGTGCAGAGGGGTTCCTCTTCTAAGTAATCCCCGGTTAATTCGTAGGCCCTGGCCCTGCATCCACCACAAACCCTTATGTATTCACATCTTCCGCATTTGCCCTTATAGAGGCTGAAGTCCCGCAGTTTATTAAAGATCTCAGAGCCTTCCCAGACCTCTTTAAAGGTATTTTTTCTCAGATCTCCACAGGGGACCTCTAAGTATCCACAGGTCTGGACAATCCCCCGGTGCGAAATAAAACAAAAGCCCACTCCAGCCAAGCAACCCCGGGTGACGGCATCCAGCCCGAAGGTCTCATAGGTGACCTCTTTGCCTTCGGCCCGGGCCCTCTCTCTCAGAATTCGGTAATAATGAGGTGCACAGGTTGCCTTGAGGTGAAGAGGTGATTTTTCTCTCTGTTCATAGAACCAGTTAAGAAGGGCCTCGTAGCGCTCAGGGGAGAGGGCCTCTTCATTCAGTTCCTTTCCCCTTCCCACAGGCACGAGCAAAAAGATGTGATGAGCGGTGGCCCCGAGTTCTTTGGCAAGCTCGTGCACCTTCGGGAGTTCTTCAGCATTTACCGCTGTAATGGTAGTATTTATCTGAAAGGGAAGCCCTACCTCCTTTAGGATCTGGATCCCCTTCAGGGCTCCCTCAAAGGCCCCGGGCATTTTTCTGAAATTGTCATGAGCCTTAGGGGTTGCTCCATCAAGACTAATACTTACCCTTGATATCCCCGCCTTTTTAAGTTCCAGGGCCAACTCTCTGGTCAAAAGGGTCCCGTTGGTTGCAAGCACCGGTTTTAGGCCAAGGGAGGTGGCCCGAGCGGCAATCTCAAGGAGGTCCCTTCTTAACAGGGGTTCTCCCCCGGTGAGAATCATAACGGGATTCCCTACCTCGGTGATCTCCTCAAGGATACGAAAGACCTCCTCTGTGGATAATTCACCTTCATAGGTGCCCTGAGAGGCTGAGGCCCGGCAGTGTATGCAATCAAGATTGCAGGTCCTTGTAAGCTCCCAGGCAATAAGTCTCGGTACAAACCTATTTTTGTCCATCCTGAGGCCCTCTTTTGATAATTTTTAAAGGATCTCCCACCTTCAGGATACCACCTTTTAAGACCCGGGTAAAGATTCCCCGGTTCCGCATCTCGCACTTCCCTACTCTTTGGAAGATGGCGCATCCGTGATGGCAATTTTTACCAATCTGGGTCACTTCAAAGAGGCAATTACCCGCCTCAATCATATCTCCCACCTCAACCTTAGAGAGATCCACATCGGTGGTCACATTTTCAGCAAGCTCCCCAAAGGCAAGAGGCCTCCCCACTGAGGTTTTCATCCACTCAAGGGTTGAGGTATCCAGAAAACTCACCTGGCGATGCCAGGGCCCTGCATGGGCATCCCCTTCAATCCCAAAGTCCTCTAATATCCGAACCTCCTTTACATTTTCCTTGGGAACGCCCTTTTCTTTACTTACGGAAAGGGCTATAACCTTGCCTTCAACCATAAGCTCTTCTCCTCTACATTAGAGACTGAACATAGTTTTTCAGGACACCAATTCCAGAAATCTCAACCTCAATGGTGTCTCCAGACCTAAGGGCTCCGATTCCAGGCGGTGTTCCCGTAGCGATGACATCTCCTGGAAGGAGGGTCATAATGCTGGCTATAAAGTAAACCAGCTCGGCTGGTTTAAAAATGAGCTCTTTGGTGGAGGAATTTTGAACGACCTTTCCATTCAGGCGCGTCTGAATCCTAAGATCCTCGGGATCAAGATTCTTGGTAACAAAAGGCCCCAGAGGTGCAAAGGTATTAAAACTCTTGGCCCTTGTCCACTGCCCATCCTTGCGTTGAAGATCTCTGGCTGTAATATCATTAAAACAGGTATAGCCAAGAATGGCTGATTCAGCCTCTTTATAGCTTGTAGGACGATAGATCTCCTTTCCAATAACTATAGCCAGTTCGCCCTCATAGTGAACCTCAGCGCTTTCTGGAGGAAGGAGGATATAATCCTCAGGCCCGATAAGGGCTGATACGGGCTTGAGAAAGATTAAGGGTTCTGTGGGTATGGGCATCTTTAGTTCCTCAGCATGATCCCGATAGTTCAGGCCCACCCCTATGATTTTACTCGGCACTGTGGGGGGAAGAACCCTTAATTCCCTCAGAGGATACTCTACCTTTTCCTCTTTAGATAGATCCAGGACCTTTTCTCCGAAAAGAATCCCGAAAAAGGCCTGGTTCTCCCTCTGGAATCTGCCAATTTTTATGGGGACAGCCATATAATCCACTTTTGCTTAGGCTTGAGTCATAAGAAGATTCAGGTCAAGAGGTCTCTGGCCGAGTTCTTTATCCAAATAAAAGAGGGCCTGGGGGTCCCTTTGGATGAGCCTGAGCTTTGAGAGAATGGTCTTAAAGGAGGCCTCTTCCTCTACCTGTTCCTCAACAAACCACTGCAGGAAATTCTCTGTGGCATAGTCCTCAAGCCCCTTAGCAAGACTCATGAGCTTATTTATCCTTGCGGTAACCTCCTGTTCGTGTTTGTAGGCAAAGTCAAAGACCCCCTCTGGACTATCCCAGTCCTTGGGAGGGGCAGGTATCTCTTCAAGAATAACCCTTCCGTCCCTTTCGGCAATAAATTTGTAAAATTTCATGGCATGCATGAGTTCCTCAGCACTCTGGGACTTCATCCAGTGAGCAAATCCCTCCAGCCCCTGATCCTCAAAATAGGCAGCCATGGCTAAGTATAGATAAGCTGAATAAAATTCCCACTTGAGCTGTTCGTTGAGAGCCCTTTCCATCTCCTGCTTAATCATGGCACCCTCCTGTAGAGTTTTTTTAGAGCCCAAAAGTTCAAGATTGAGGCTACCTTTAAACCTAAAGAGAACCATAATTTTCCAAAGGTCTCTTACAAATTAATTTAAATCAGAACTCTGAAATAACAAGTTTTCGTGACCAAAATTTTCCTTTCCCTTTCATCCCAACCCTTTTCAATGGAAGCAGGGGGCAAGAAAATTTCGTATCAGTCTTAGGCCTTGAGAAAAAGTCTGAATGCTTAACGAGATAACCCAAAAATTTTCAAGCAGGCTTGGGCCTACGGGATTAACCATGTATTAAATTTTGGGTTTTGTTTTTTTCGGTAGGCGCAAGCTTTAGCTTGCGTGATTTTTTGAATTTTTGCACGGGCTAAAGCCCGGGGCTACCTAATCTATGACCCTGAATTTTTGGCTTTCTGGTAGCCGCAAGCTTCAGCTTTCGCGAGGTTTTTACGCAAGACCTAAAA
>CAYTDX010000095.1:0-5199 GCA_964436655.1 uncultured Caldimicrobium sp. | reverse complement strand
AGTCAACTGTACACGATTTGGCGAAGAAGGTATCTTCTACTATTACGGTAGCCTCGGAGCGTAGATATAGTGGGTGCATAGCTGTTGATGAGACTAAGCTCAAGGTTAAGGGCGGTGTCGTCTACGTCTGGTCAGCAGTGGACGTCGATTCAGGGGAATTGCTGGCTCTAGAGGCCTCCTATGGCAGGAGCTGTCTAAATGCCTTCGAGTTCCTAAAGAAAGCCTTGAAGAAGTGCCTGAACATGCCTAAGGTCTTAGTGGATGAAGGCCATGGTACAGATGTGCTCTGGAGAGATTAGGACTGAGTACGAGCAGCAGAAGCTCGGTATGAGGAATAGAGTTGAGAGGCTCTTCAGATACTAAAAAATGAGGATAGCAGTATTCCACAACAAGCTAAGTGCAAGGAACTACGAGCAGGGAATAAAGGACCTAAACCTATTCCTAAACCTCTTCGCAATCTACTATCATGCAATGAGGAACGGAGGCAGGTAGAGATGCTTATCCGGACACTATCTATCGTGAAGGCTACCGTGAAGGTACCGTCAACTTAAGGTTTTCTGAGAAGGGTCTATGGCCTTGCTTGTCCTCGATCCTTTGTGCACATTCTGGATTATGTGTTCGATAAGATGGCTTCTCTGTTCAGGTTTCACAACTATTCTCCGTTGGAGAAGGCATATGCTGTAATCCTCTATCTAGCAGGTCTCAGCTTGAGGGGCATCTCTGAGAGGTATCCCTTAGTCAATGCCTCGAGGGGGAGCGTCAGGGAATGGGTGCATAGAGTATCTTCCCTCTTCAATCCGTCTAAGAGGTTCAGGAGAATATGGCCCTCAACACCTGCGAGAACAGGCCGTTGATAGTAGCTGATAGAGGACGGCGGTATCCATGGGCTTGGATTGGAATACATACACTAGACCTTCGGCAACAGGAAAAGGAGTTGAAGGATAGGACTAAGAGGTTCTACAACAACGTGAACGCTAAGACCGTGAAGAGCATAGAGGAGATAGCAACGGCAATAGCACCCATACACAACCCAAGGCTCAATTCGCAGGAAGTGAGAGGTGTAATACCTAGTTGACAGTGACCCGGGAATGCAGCATCAACTATCCAAACTCATGACTCGACATTAACACATATGGAAGGCCGAAGCTATCTCATATTGATGCTACTATCTTCTGAAATTTTTTTCTGTTTCCTTGATGCTGCTCTCAATGACATCCAGTGAGTGCATGATGTCCTCCTCGCTTATCGTCAACGGGGGTTGTATACGCAGTATCCAGTCTCCTACATCCATAAGAGGGATAACACCCTGCTTTATTGAATTAACGTAAACTTCTCTAGCCACTTCGGGGTTGATTGTCTTTTTCCTTTTGTCCTTAACGAATTCTATTCCGAATAAAAGCCCGCGTCCGCGGGTATCGCCTACTGTTTCGTATTTCTCGGGCCATTCACGTAATCTTTTCAACACTTTCTCGCCAAGTTTTGCTGATTTCTCTACAATTCCATATTTTTTCAGAGCTCGTATGTTAGCTACAGCTGCTAGGCAGCCGGCCGGATGTCCGCCAAAAGTTGTTCCATATTCTACTGGTTCCAAAGCCATAGCTTCATCGGAGCCGTATACAGCTGCTATCGGGAAAATTCCGCCGCTGATCCCCTTTCCCAAAGGTATTAAGTCAACATCAATGTTCCAATGCTGTATAGCAAACCATTTTCCGGTTCTGCCAAATCCTGTCATTACTTCGTCACATATAAGGAACCAGTCGTGCTGTTTCGCAATTTTTTCAAGGCCGTAGATGAAGCTGTCTGGAGGTATCCACACTCCAGCTTCGCATGCGATTGGCTCAAATAAGACTGCAGAAATACGATCAGGGGAGACTTGGTAGCGTAGAACCCAGTCCTCGATATAGTCTATGATGAATTTCCCCCATTCCTCACAACTCATGTTATCGGGTCTTCGATAGCAATCAGGATAGGGTAGGAAGATTGCTGAATTGCCATAAAGGTTTTCAAAGTATTTGCGTGCATCAGCTCCTTCGGGCCCATATCCGATGGTGCCTGTGTAATATCCATGATATTGTCCGAGGAATGATATTATGTGCGGTCTCTTTTTCACCTTAACGGCAAACTTCACGGCAGCATCCACGGCTCCCGTCCCAGAGAGCTCCAGCGCCACTCGCGTCAGCTTCTCAAGAGGTCTTATAGCTATCAGCTCACTAACCAACTCAAACATAGCCTTATGAAGGTTCAAGCTATAGATGAGGAAACCGTATTGCCTGAGGCCTTGAATTGCTGCTTCAAGCACCTCATGGTGTACATTGCCTATGTTGTTGGTAGACCATTGGCTGGTCAAGTCAATGTAGCGTCTCCCCTCAACATCGTAGAGATAGGAACCTTCGGCCCTCTCGATAATTATGTTGGGCACGATGGAGTCCGGGTTCCATAGAGAAATAGGGAAATGCTCCCTCGCAAATCTCATATAGCTCTCGGTTTTGTTAGAAACATCTTGCATAATCCCACGCTCTTCTAGCTTTGTTCAACCAATTCCTTTAATAACTTTTTCTCACTTCATGCATTGAGTCCTACTATTTCAGGTTGAAAATCTTTCAACTGCAGCTCTAGGGTTAAAGAAACTTTATAGCGGTTTCCACTTTTCTGCAAGACTTATATCAAACCCCCTTACAACAGGTGAGCGTTGTATAAAAATTTCCCCGGAATCAAGACATCTAGAGCCAAAGGAACCAAAGCCACACAGCACCAATTTTCCTAATAAGCTAATATATAGTTTTTTGCAGAAAAAATTTATAAAAATCTTTCAACTCACTTTCCTTCGAAGAGGCTAGATCCTTGGCGGTGGGAGTGGTGCGGGGTTGGGATATTGTGTAGCTCAGCAGAGAAATATCTCTATTTAGTTAGGCAGATTCGTGAAGAAATTACAACTACGGTGACCTTGATATGCGTATCCTAGTGTTGGGTGTCGGTGCTGTAGGCGAGGTAATCGCCAAACACCTTGCAGGAGATAATAATGTTTCGCTAATGGTCGCCGACATTGATGAGGCGAGGCTGCGCCGAATCAAACGTACGTTGAAACGAAGGGTTGAAACAAGAAAGGTTAGCCAAAACGGCTTTGAAGACTTGGTGAAAGACGCGGACTTGGTGATTAATTCAGCCACGCCCACCATAAACCTTGAGCTGATGAAAGCTTGTCTAAAGCACGGCGTTAACTACATTGATTTAGCAAGCGATGATATTGATAAGCAGCTAGCTATGGATAAAAGTTGGCGTCGTAAAAAGGCTCTGGCGCTCATCTGCGTGGGAGAGGACCCGGGGTTGTCAAACATCTACGCGAAATACGCGGCCAATAAGCTTAAGAGAGTTAACTCCATTAAGATACGTGACGGCGAGTTCTCGAAAAGCCATCGCTACCCGTTGGTCGCTCTGTTTGCTCCGGAAATATTCTTTGACGAGATATTGTCTCCATCCACTGTTTTCATGAACGGTAGATTCAAAAAGTATCCTCCTTTTAGCGGTCACGAGGTCTATGAGTTCCCTGACCCAATTGGAGAGCTCCCGGTTTACTACGTGGACCATGAAGAGGTCTATACACTGCCTAAATTCATAGGAAAAGGTGTAAGATATGTGGATTTCAAGCTAGCTTTAGGTGACGACTTGATAAAGGCTGTTAAGCTTTTCAAGGGTATTGGGTTGTTGAAGTCGCGCCGGATGCATGTTAAAGGATCTTCAATCGCGCCACGTGAAGTGTTGTTTGCCCTAATGCCAAAGCCATCCGAGGTATCCAAATACATTGACGGATATGCAAGCCTTGTGGTTGAGGTTGCTGGTGAGCTAGACGGTAAAAACGTGACCTTTAAGATATATACCTTGATGAGCCACGCGACCGCCAATAAGATGCTGGGTGTAAATGCGACGGCTTATTTGACTGGCACAATTCCGGCTGTCATAGCTTTGATGATTGCGGAAGGTGATATCGAGGAAGTGGGTGTACGTGTTCCCGAGCAGCTCAACCCTGAACCTATAATTGAGAGGCTTAACGACTACGGTATTATCAGCTATGTCGAAGAGTCTTCTGAGGAAAAACTGATATCCGACTCTTAGCTAGGGTATGGGAAATGGATCCTGCAAAGGCTCGGTCTCTTGTTGAGAGGCTGGTTACCTTATCAAGTTTGTCGGGGTATGAGCAAAAGATATGCGACTTTGTCTCAAGCTACATCGAGGCGCTGGGGTTTGCTGTCGAGACACAGGAGGTGTATAAAACGGGGTACAACGTGGTGACGAGGCTGGGTAGGGGAGATAAGGTTCTGTTCTGCGGTCATCTCGACGTGGTTCCTGAGTTTGATATGGTTGACGCCTTCAACCCCCGTGTAGTGGACGATAGGGTGTATGGACGGGGGGCCTGCGACATGAAGGGAGGCGTAGCCTCTCTTCTCCTACTTCTCGAAAGTGTCCGAGAAATGAAAACTGAGCCCGACGTGACATTCGCCTTTGTTGTAGACGAGGAGATGTATGGACGCGGCGCTGCGGAGTTAATTCTCCATGGAACACGCGCCGAGGTATGTGTGATCACAGAGCCTACCAACAACGTTGTCTGTCCCGGAACAGCATCATGTATGGAGTTTCGGTTGACAGCTCTAGGAACCAGCGGACACGGCGCATCGCGGTCGGAAAGAAACGCCATTAAGACTTTGATGCGGTTTTTAGATGTTTTTGAGCAGCGACTAACTAAGGAGCTCACCGTCCTGGATGACGAGTATCCGATGGAGCCCATCATCAACATAGGAAGGTTTGAAGGAGGCTTCGGCCCCTGGGTCATACCTCCGAAGGCTTCGTGTGAGGTACTGGTGCACATGCATCCAAAGATTACATATAGAACTGGCACTGAGGTTCTCGAGAATGTTTTCTCAGGGATTGTTAAAGAGCATGGAGTCATGATGGAGTTAACTATGCTCCACGGTTGTGATGGCTATCTAATTCCTAGGCAGAATCCTTATCTGAAGCTTCTCCAACTCGCCTACATCGATGAAACGGGTCAACACCCTCGAATGGGTTATATGGAGTCGGAAAACGACGGCAACGCAATCTTTCACAAGGGAGGAATTCCCTGCATAGTCTACGGCCCCGGCGACATAGCCTACGCCCACTCCAGCCAAGAACATGTCTCCATCAAGGATGTAATCGAATGCTACC
>CAYTDX010000094.1:0-5203 GCA_964436655.1 uncultured Caldimicrobium sp. | reverse complement strand
GAGTGGCTCTATAGGAAGTTAAGGATAACCTCAGGGCCTTAGAGCTTGAATTTTTGAAAATCAGGGTTATTTTAAAGGAAAAATTTAGCAAAGGAGAGGGTTTGCCATGAAAAAGGATATTCATCCCCCCTATTATGAGGATGCCGTGATCAGGTGTGCCTGTGGAAATGAGCTCAAGGTTGGTTCAACCCGTAAAGAGATCAGGGTTGAGGTCTGCTCAAACTGTCATCCCTTCTTTACAGGAGAGGCCCGCTTTGTTGACACCGAGGGGAAGATTGAAAAGTTCATGAAAAAATACTCAAATTTCTATCAGAAAAAAGAATCCTAACCCAGAAAGATTTTACCATTATGAGCCTTGCCAGGTTTTATTTGGACAAGCTTCAGGCCCTTGAAGCCCGCTATGAGGAGCTTTCTTCATGGCTTTCTGATCCTCAGATTATGTCAGATCAAGAGAGATACACCAAACTTGCCAAAGAGCTTTCCTCCTTGGAGGAAGTGGTAAAGGCCTTTCAGGCTTACAAAAGGGCCCTCAAAGAGCTTGAAGAGAATAAGGTTTTGCTTGAAGAGGAAAAGGATGAGGAGCTCAGGGCCCTTGCCCGTGAGGAGATAAAACTTCTTGAAGACCGGGTTGAGACCTTAGAGAGAGAGCTTCCCCTTATGCTTCTTCCTAAGGACCCCAATGACGAAAAGAGCGTCATCCTTGAGATAAGAGCCGGAGCAGGAGGCGAGGAAGCCGCTCTTTTTGCCGGAGAACTTCTGCGGATGTATCAGAGATACGCCGAACGGCAGGGCTGGAAGTTTGATATTCTTGATGCCAATGAGACAGGGCTTGGTGGTTTTAAAGAGGTTATTGCAAGAATTGATGGCAAGGGGGCTTACAGCAGATTGAAGTATGAAAGCGGGGTCCACAGGGTTCAGCGTGTCCCGGTTACGGAGTCCTCGGGAAGGATTCACACCTCCACCTGTACTGTGGCTGTTTTACCAGAGGTAGATGAGGTAGAGGTGGAGATTCGCCCTGAAGAATTAAAGATTGAGACCATGCGGGCAGGGGGACATGGTGGCCAGCATGTCAATAAGACCGAGTCCGCCGTGCGGATCACCCACATCCCCACAGGAATTGTGGTGACCTGCCAAAACGAAAGAAGTCAACATCAAAACAAAGCCACCGCCCTTAAGATCCTGAGAGCTAAACTCTTTGAGCTTGCCCAGAGAGAACTATCTGAAAAGGTTCAACAGGAACGAAGATCCCAGGTGGGAACTGGTGAAAGGAGTGAAAAAATTCGCACCTACAATTATCCCCAGAACCGGGTAACGGATCACCGGGTGGGAATTACCAATTACAACCTTCCAGAGGTCCTGGATGGGGGCTTAGACCAATTCATTGATGCCCTGATTACCCACTTCCGCATGGAATCCCTGAGAAAAGAAGAAGAGGCCCTGAGCCTGGCTGCCTAATCCCTATGATTTCTCATTATAGTTTCGGTTCCTTATCCTATAAGGAAAAGACCTTTACCAGAGACCTGATCATTTTGAAGGGCCCTTCTGCAGAGAAAATCCTCTCCAATTGGTGGCGAAAGGAGGGTCATTACTTACAGGTTGAGGACCTGGAGGAGGTCTTTGCCTTCAAGCCCCAATATCTCATTGTGGGAACTGGAGCCAGCGGGGTGATGAAGATTGACCCTAAGGTCAAAGAAAGGGCTGAATTCCTGGGAATTATCTTTGAGGCCTATCCTACCGAGAGGGCTGTCAAACGCTTTAACGAGCTCCTATCCCAGGGAGTCTCTCTTGCCGGGGCCTTCCACCTGACCTGTTAAGGGGTCCTTATTATTCCCAGCGCCAGGGGTTGTTTGGGGAGGGTGGAGGGGATGAAATTGCCTGAGGCACTTTCTGGGGAGGAGGAGTCTGCGACATTTGAGGAGAGGCCGGAGGCGGAGGGACAACAGGTTGAGATGGAGGCACAGGACTTGCGGGCTTCTGAGATTGGGTCTGCATCTGCTGTCCTTGGCTTTGAACCACGGGTGAGGATTGGGGATAACCCTGGGGACTAACTGGCACTGGCTGAGGATAAACCGGCTGGGGATAAACCGGGCGGACTTCATCATCCCCAAAGGGCCAGAGCCATCTTTTCATCTTGGTCATGATTCCCTCATCCTGAGGTGGTTTCTGATAGTAATAATAAGGCGGGGGAGAATAATTATAATAGGGTTGAGGAGGATAGTAGTAGAGATAAGGTGGAGGACCCTGGGTTTGATTACCCTTAGCCTTTTCCTCTTCGGATTTGGCAAAACCGATTCTTGGCTTGCTTCCAGAAAGATCAATTACAAGATTACTGGTAAGTCCTTCATAGCCAGGGTCACCGATACCCCCAAAACGGGGTTTGGCCTTTTCAACAGGTGGCTCTTCCGGAACTGGTCTTACAGGATAGGGCGCATACCCGAAATAACCCCTTTCAGGATGGGCCCTACCAGGGGCAAAATAGGGAGAACCTCCCAAGGCCAAAGAAAGGTCCTCCCTATAAAAGTCCTCTTCCTTTCCTTCAATGTAGTATCTGGCCTTTCTGGCAAAGCGTGAAAGCTGAAATATCAGATCAGAGAGGCCCTTTATCTCCTGAAAAAACTGAGCAGGTTTTTTGGCCTGGCCTAAATCCATGATCTGGGCATCAATACTTACGACCTCTCCGATAACTGTGACACTACCCCAGATGACATAATCTGCCGAGAGATTTTTAGCGAGCTCCTGGGCAGCCTTTTTGTCAAGAACCTTATAATTCTTGAGTTCCTCCTCTACCTTCTCAGGCTCTATCACTACTATCTTATCCGGTGAAAATAGCCTGCTTGTGAGCATCTCCGGGATGGCTTTTTTGAGATAGCTTAAATCTTGCTGGGAATATACCTCAAAGGGCAAAAGGAGAACCTTTTTAGGGGTCTCTGCAAAGACCCTGACCACATTGAGCATAAAGAAAAGGGCTAAGCAAAAGAGGACCTTTTTCATCACAACTTTAGCCTCATTTTGGATCTTACTTCTCTTTAAGATAATCCCCTTTACTAAAAAAACAATAGGGGCTATTTAGACCTAAAGGTCCTGCGGATAATGGAAAACCTGCGTAGGTTTTCAAAAATAAAAAACATCGCAAGCTAAAGCTTGCGACTACCAGAAACCAGAAAAGATTTTGAATTGAAAATCAAAAAATCTCAAGTAACCTCCGGGTTGCGGCTTTCAGAAACCTAAAAAGACCCATGATTTTACAAAGGCCTCTCATACATTGAGTTGTTTATCCTGAAAAATGCTTTATAATTTATGATACTTGGTGGAGGGGTGCCCGAGCGGACGAAGGGGGCGGCCTTGAAAGCCGTTGAGGGAGCTTGCTCTCCCTCCGGGGGTTCGAATCCCTCCCCCTCCGTAAACCTTTCATCTCAAAGAGCTATCAGTGTTCAAAAGACTCTTTTCCAAAAAAACTCAAGAGGAAATCTCCAAAGAGGAGGGCCCACCCTCCGTTGAGATAAAAGACCCTCCTGAGAGGAAAAAAGGCCTTTTTGAACGCTTCAAAGAGGGTCTTTCCAAGACCAAAGAAAAACTCTCCTCTGCCCTAAGTGAGGTCTTTGAGGTTGACAGACTGGTTGATCTTAATCTCCTTGAGGAGCTTGAGGAAAAACTAATTTTGGCAGATCTCGGGGTTGAAACCACCCTTTATCTCCTTGAGCCCTTTAAAAACATGGTTCTTAAAGGGGAACCCCTAACCACTAAGGAATTAAAAAGGCAATTAAAAGAAAAGATGCTTGAACTTTTGATGGAATTTGAGGGGCCCTTTCCCCCAGAAGGTAAGCCCGCAGTCCTTTTCTTTCTCGGAGTAAACGGCGTTGGAAAAACCACAACCATAGCCAAACTTGCCCGGCGTTTCAAAGAAGAGGGAAGGTCAGTTATCCTTGTGGCTGGGGATACCTTTAGGGCCGCTGCTATTGATCAATTGAAGATGTGGGGTGAGAGGCTAAGCTTAGAGGTGGTCCATCAAAAAGAGGGTAGTGACCCTTCAGCTGTAATTTATCAAGGTCTTGAAAGGGCCATCAAAGAAAATCAAGACCTCGTGCTTGTGGATACCGCAGGAAGACTTCATACCAAATACAATCTTATGGAAGAACTCAAAAAGATGCATCGTGTAATGGATAAACTTGTCCCGAGGGAAAGGCGCGTTAATATCTTGATTCTGGATGCTACAACCGGGCAGAACGCCCTTTCGCAGGCAGAACACTTTGCAAAGGCCATCCCCATAGATGCCATAATCATTACCAAGATGGATGGCACAGCCAAAGGGGGTATAGCCCTCTCTGTCTCTCACAAATTTAAACTCCCCATCCTCTTTCTCGGACTTGGAGAAAAGGCCGAAGACCTCCTACCCTTTGACAAAGTTGCCTTTATTAAAGCCATCCTTCCGGATGAATCATAAAAATGTTATTACCCTCCCTTCTCCTCATTGGGCCAACTGGAGCAGGTAAATCGCCCCTGGGATGGGAAATCGAGAAGCGGGGGCTTTCTGGAAAGAGGGTCCATCACTTTGATTTCGGAGCTAATCTGAGAAGGGTTGCCCAGGAAGATCTTCCCTTTCCGGATAAAGAAAGGGCTTTAGTTAGAGAAATTCTCTCTGAAGGGAGGCTCTTAAAACCAGAAGAGTTTTTTCTTGCTGAAAAACTTCTTAACACCTTTTTAAATCTAAGGGGTTTTACCAGTGGGGATTTTCTCCTTCTAAACGGCCTCCCCAGAAACCTTTATCAGGCAGAAAAACTCTCCCATCGGGTTGAGCTGAAAGGAATATTTTATCTGAAGATTGATGAAAAAACACTTCTCTTGCGCCTTAAAAGGGATCCCGCTGGAGATAGATATGGAAGAGAGGATGACCTTGAAGAATTGGTCTCAAAGAAGCTTAAGTGGTTTAGGAGTGAAAATCTTCCCCTTCTTGAATACTATGCCTCAAGGGGTATAAAGATATGGGAAATCTCTGTCAACGAGAGTGATACCGGATTGACCCTGTATCAGAAATTGCTTGAGCTTTGGGGGAGGGATTGATTTATCTCCTTGTGGCCTTAGGAGGAGCCTTAGGGGCTCTGGCAAGGTTTTTGACCTCTACTTTCTTAGCCAAACACCTCTGCGTCTTTTTCCCCTGCGGAACCCTTTTCGTGAATCTTTTGGGCTCCTTTTTGATAACACTTAG
>CAYTDX010000093.1:0-5328 GCA_964436655.1 uncultured Caldimicrobium sp. | reverse complement strand
AAAGGTTTTCTGAAAAATTTCCTGGCTTTACGGTTCCAGCGATGAATATTCGGGGAATGACCTATGATGTGGCCAGAAGGGTTTTCAGGGTGGCCAAAAGACTCAAGGTAGGGGCCCTTATCTTTGAGATTGCCAAGTCCGAAATGGGATATACCCGGCAGGATCCCCTTGAATATGCCACAGTCATACTCTCGGCTGCCTGTAGAGAGGCCTTTGAGGGCCCGATCTTTATCCAGGGCGATCACTTCCAGCTCAACCGAAGATCCTTTTTTGCCAATCCTGAAAGGGAAAAGGAAAACCTTAAAAAGCTCATTCAAGAGGCCCTTTCAGCCCAGTTTTACAACATTGACATAGATGCCTCAACCTTGGTGGAGATTGAAAAGGAGTCCCTGGATGAGCAGCAGAGGTTAAATTACGAGGTTACAGCCGAGCTCTCTGAGTATATCAGAGCCCATGAGCCCGAAGGCATTCTTACCAATCTGGGGGGTGAAATTGGAGAGATAGGTGGACACAACAGCACCCCTGAGGAACTCAGGGCCTTTATGAAGGGCTTTAACAGGGTTTTTAAAGGAAGGCCCGGGATTTCCAAGATCAGTGTGCAGACTGGAACCGCCCATGGGGGCGTGGTTCTCCCTGATGGGAGGGTGGCTGAAGTTGCCCTTGATTTTGATGTCCTCAAAACCCTCTCTCGTCTTGCCAGGGAGGAGTTTGGTCTGGCAGGCGCAGTTCAGCACGGCGCCTCAACCCTTCCGGAAGAGGCCTTTTATAAATTTCCCGAGTGTGAGTGTGTGGAGGTGCACTTAGCTACAGGTTTTCAGAACTTCCTTTACGATCACCCAGCCCTCCCGCAGGACTTCAGGGAAAGGATTTACAGCTATCTTAAGGCCAACCTCAGACAGGAATGGAAGGAGGGGCAGACAGAGGCTCAATTCCTCTACAAGACCCGTAAAAGGGGCTTCGGAATCTTTAAAAGGGAGTGGTGGACCCTTCCGGAGGAGACCAAAGAGGTAATTCTTTCAGATATGGAGGGGCTTTTTGAGAAGATCTTTAGGGCCCTGCTGGTAACAGATACCCTGGAACTTATCCAAGGGCTTTATAAAACTTGCCGGGAAGACTGAGGACAAGATTCTTCAACTCAAGGTCCGTAAGGATCTGAAGAAGAAGAGGCGGAGAGAGCTTGGTTTGAGAGAGAAGTTCTTCAAAATGAACCGGGTAAGGGGAAAGGAGAGATAAAACCCTCTCCTCTTCGGAACTCAGAGGAATAGGGGCTTTTTGGGGTGAGTCTGCGGGTGTGAGCCCAAAGTAGTCCAGGATCTCTTCAGGAGCTGTAACCGGTATGGCCCCTTCTTTGATTAAGTAGTGAGTGCCCCGGCTTTGCTCGGAGAAGATGCTTCCTGGCACAGCTAGGACCTCTCTACCCTGTTCTTGAGCCCACTTGGCTGTAATCAGGGTTCCACTCCTTTCTCCAGCCTCTATCACAAGAACCCCCTTTGAAAGCCCCGAGATCAGTCTGTTTCTGCGGGGGAAGTTTTCCCTTCGGGGTTTGGTGCCAAGGGGAAATTCTGATAGGATAGCCCCTCCCGATGCACAGATGTCTTCGTAAAGGGCCCGGTTCTCGGCTGGATAGATTATATCCAAAGCGGAACCAAGGATTGCGATGGTCTTTCCCTTTTTATCAAGACAGGTCCGGTGAACAAGGGTATCCACCCCTCTGGCAAGCCCTGAGACAAGACAAACTCCTGCCTCAGCAAGCCTTCTGGCAAATCTTTCAGCTACCTCCCTTCCATAAGGGGTGGGTTTTCTTGAGCCAACTATGGCAAGCCTCGGGGCATCAGGTATCTCTCCCTTTACATAAAGAAAAAGGGGAGGATAGGGTATTTCCCTTAGTTCCTGAGGAAAGGAGGGGTCTTTAATAAAAAGGACCTTTATTCCCCCTTTCTCTGCCCTTTCCATCTCCTTTAAAGCCATTTTTTTGAGGATTATGGGGTCTTCTTGATACTTCTTGAGCAAGGTCTCAAGAGGCTCCATATCCTCTACCCACCGGGTACACTTGAAGGCTCCTTTTTCTTTTAGATAGAGCCCAAGGAGGATAAGTTTTTCTTCCATCAGACCTTAAAAAGGAGGGTTATTCTCTCGGGACTGACAGAGAGCTCGGCATAGGGAGTGAAATGGGGAATAAGGCTTGAAATTTGAGCAAGAGAGCCCTCTTCAAGGGAAAGGTCTGTTTCAAAGGTTAATCCCCTATCTGGCTCTCCAATAAGAATTTTTACCTGGGCTCCCTCTCTAAAGGCAGGGTAGAGGTGTTCCCCAAGCAGGCAAAGGACACCTCTGAGTTCATTTAAGGGGATCTCTAAGAGGACCCTCTTCATCTCCAGAATCTCCTTTTTTACCTTGTGTTTAAAAAAGAGATTGGCCTCCCAGAAGATAAGTTCCTTTTCCATGATCTCCCGTAAGTCCCAGGGTCCGGTATCCTCGTTATTTATGTCTGCAAGGGCGATTTCAATTTGATCCTGAAGCCTCTGCAAGAATGTCAGGGCCTTTTCAACAAAGCCTTGGGCAGGGGGGGCTAAGAGTTGATCCCTTTTCATGTGGAGAAGCTGAAGTTGAAGGGAAAGGTTTTGTAAGGTCCCCCTTAGATTGTGAAAATAGCCTTTAACCAGGGATCCAAGGGCAAGGGTCCTGCAGAGCTTTTCATCCATAGGTTATCCCCCTCTCAGATGTTCTCTCCCCTGAAAGGCCTTCTTAAGGGTCAGGGGATCTGCAAATTGGATCTCCATTCCCATGGGGATTCCGCAGGCAAGTTTGGTGAGGGTGACGGGAAGAGCTTTCAGGACCTCGGCAATATAGGCTGAGGTTGCCTCTCCAGATAAAGTGGGAGATAGGGCAAGAATAACCTCTTTGATCTTGCGCTCCTCTATAAGTTTCACAAGGTTGTCTAAGCCAAGTTCCTTTGGGCCAAAACCCTCTTTGGGAGAAAGGAGGTAGTGTAGCACATAGTAATACCCCCTATAGACACCTGTGTTTTCAAGATGTAAGAGATTTACTGGATTCTCCACAATACAGATAAGGTCCATTTCGCGGGTCTCATCCCTGCAAATTCCACAGACCTCCTCTTCAGAGAGATTTCGGCAGTATTTACATAATTTTACCTTAAAGGGGAGTTCTTTGATTAGGTCTCCCAGTAATTCACAGAGACCGGGTTTGGAGAGTAAAAAAAGAGCGAGTCTGCTTGCACTCTTTTCTCCAATTCCGGGAAGACTGCACAGGGCAGAGATAAGCCTTTTTAAGGTTGGTGGATAATGATTCTGCATCTCAAAAACCAGGTAATCTAAACCCGGGAGGCAGGGCAAGACCACCGGTAATTTTAGCCATCTCCTCTTCCATCATGGCCTTTGCCCTTTTGAGGGCTTCATTTACCCCGGCCACCACCAGATCTTGAAGCATCTCCCTTTCCTCGGGTTTCAAGAGCTCCTCCTCTATCTCAATGGCAAGGATTTCCTGTCTCCCGTTGGCCGTTACCTTTACCATTCCTCCTCCCACCTGGACAGAGACCGTCTTTTCTTCAAGTTCCTTGGTCACCTCTTCCATCCTCTTTTGCATCCTCTGGACTTCCTTGAAAAGTTTTTGCAGTTCCTTAGGTAGTTGCATGGCTCTACTCCTTTAAAGGTTGTATATTTATAATCTTGGCTGAAAGGCTCTGGGCAATGAGTTTTACCTCAGGCCTTTCCTTGACCTCATCTAAGGTTGTTCTCTTGGGGGTCTCAAAGATAAGATTGAGTTTTTTCCTGAAATAGCCTTCAACCCGCTCTTTAAGAAGGGGAAGATAGGTGGATTTGAGGAAGTCTTCGTTCCCTTTAAGATGGAGGGTTACCTCCTTGGCATTAATCTCGGGCTCAGGCAGTCCTGAAAGGAGGCTATAAAGAGGGGGAGATTCTACCCTCAGGGCCTCAAGAAAGGTCCTCCAGGTTTTCAGGGGTTCCTCCTGACTTAGGCCCTGAGGTAAGAGGATGCCTTCGGTGCTTTGGGAAAGGTCTTCAAGCTTTTTAAGTAATGCCTGGAGAGAGACAAGTTTTCCGTATTCGCAGATCTTGGCTAAGGTAAGCTCAAATTGGAGTTGGGGATAGGGAGTCCCTTTAAGGATTTCAAGGTCTCTGAGTAGGGTCTGGAAGATGAGCAAGAGGTCTTCCTGGGAGGTGATAACGAGAAGTTCTCGAAGTCCTGGATTTTGAATGTTTAAAGAGCTTTCCTCAGGCAGGGCCTTGGTTAAAAAGAGGGCCCTGAAGAATTCAGTAAGCCTTTCAGTAAGATAGATGAGATCAAGCCCGCGTTCAAAGAGGCTCTGGGCAAGGAGCATGGCCTTTTTGAGGTCCCTTTCCAGAAGGATCTGAGCTATCTCTTCAACCAGGGCCTCTTCGTGCCAGCCAAGGGCTGTAACAAGCTCCTCTTTGGTGGTCACTCCATAGGCCATGGCCTGATCCAGAAGGGAGAGGGCATCCCGCATGCTGCCCTGGGCCTCTTTGGCAATGAGCTCAAGAGCAGGTGTCTCTATAGCGTAGTTTTCCCGTTCAGCAAGGGTCTTTAGAAATTGAACCATTGTTCTCAGATCAAGCCTGCGGAAATCGTATCTCTGGCATCTTGAAAGTATGGTTGGAGGAAGCCTGTTGGGCTCTGTGGTTGCAAGGATGAAATAGACATGGGAAGGGGGCTCCTCTAAAGACTTAAGGAGGGCATTGGCTGCCTCTTTGGTTAACATGTGGGCCTCATCTATAATATAGACCTTGGCTTTTCCTCTGGCCGGGGCATATTTGAGATTCTCAATAAGTTCTCGGACCTGGTCAATTCCGCGATTTGAGGCTGCATCTATCTCAAGGACATCCACAAAGATGCCCTTATTTATCTCTCTACAGTTAAGGCAGACATTACAGGGCTCAAAGCCATCTTGTAGCTGGAGACAATTTAAGGCCTTGGCAAGGATTCTGGCAATGGTTGTCTTCCCGGTGCCCTTAATACCTGAAAATAAAAGGGCATGGGTGAGTTTTCCAAGCTTCAGGGCATTGGCTAAGGTCTTTACCACATGAACCTGACCTACAACCTCTGAGAATCTTTGAGGACGATATTTTCTGGCTAAAACGAGATAACTCATAAAAGTTTATTTTAGCTCATCTTTCAGAGTTAAAAAGGGGGATGATTGATAAGGGGCTTATGCAATTAGATAGCCCTGCCTCGGGAGAGGTAAGGAGGCAGGGCCTTGGAAGAATTAACCGTGAGAAGCTGGGAAGAAGGTATAGCTTATCCAGATAAGGATGATCAGAAGTATAATTCCCAGCC
>CAYTDX010000092.1:0-5405 GCA_964436655.1 uncultured Caldimicrobium sp. | reverse complement strand
CTCCTTTTTAAGGCTTTTCATTTAATATAAGTTCTTTTATTAAAAATTCAAAACTCATAAAGAAAAATAATAAATAGGACTTCTTTTTAAAAGCAGATTTCCATCAAGCCTTTAAAGACCTCTGTAAAATAGTAGTTTTTTGGCTCTCAGGTAGCCAAACCTTCTGGTTGCGTTTTTTTTCAGTCTGTTTTTTGATTTTTTCGCAAGGCCTAAAGGTCTTATGGCTACCGCAAAAAAAACAATTTTCAAAAAACACACAATTGAGACCTTTGCAAAATTAAGGTTCTTTTAAAATTTCTGGTAGCCACAACCCGTAGGTTGCGTTTTTTAGATTTTTTTCGCAGGCTAAAGGTCTTGCGGCTACCTCAAAAACCAATTTTGCATAAAACACAGAATTGAGAATTTTGGTTTTTAGGGTAAATTTTAGGCATGAGCGTACTTGTATCCATAAGTATCTTCCCCCTTGATAAGGGAGAGAGTGTGAGCGTCTTTGTTGCGAGGGCTGTCAGGGTTATCAAGGATTCAGGGTATCCTTACAGGGTCTCCCCCATGGAGACAACCCTTGAGACAGAAACCCTTGATGAGGCCTTAGCAGTAATCAGGAAATGCTTTGAGGTGCTTGAGCCTGATTGCAGGCGGGTAATCTGTAATGTCAAAGTGGATTATCGCAAGGGAAGAACCTCAGGGATCCTTTCCAAGCTTGAATCTCTGGAAGAAAAACTGGGTGAAGCTATAGAAAAGGCATAAATCAAAAAAGGGAGGCTAACTTGAAGGTAAAAAAGATTGTGCTTGCCTATTCGGGGGGGCTTGATACCTCGGTGATTTTGAAATGGCTTATAGAGAAGTATCAGTGTCCGGTTGTTGCCTTTTGTGCTGACCTTGGGCAGGAAGAGGACTGGGAGGAGATTAAGAAAAAGGGGCAAGCCGTAGGGGCTGAAAGGGTTATCATTCAGGACCTGAAGCATGAGTTTGTCAAGGAGTACTGTTTTTTTGCCATAAAGGCAGGGGCCCGCTATGAGGACTGGTATCTTATGGGGACCTCCCTTGCCCGCCCGCTTATTGCCAAGGCTCAAGTGGAGGTGGCCTCAAGAGAAGGAGCAGATGCGGTAGCCCATGGGGCTACAGGCAAGGGAAATGACCAGGTTCGCTTTGAGCTCACCTACTCAGCCCTTGCTCCACATCTGAAGGTGATTGCCCCCTGGAGGGAGTGGGAATTCAAGGGAAGGAGCGATCTCATTGCCTATGCTAAAGAAAAGGGTATACCCGTTCCAGTGACCCCTGAAAAACCTTACAGCATTGATGCCAATCTGTTTCACATAAGCTATGAAGGCGGAATCCTTGAGGACCTCTGGCAAGAACCCCCTGAAGAGATGTTTGTTCTCACCAGTGCCCCTGAGAAGGCGCAGGATAGGCCTGAATACCTGGAAATAGACTTTGACAAGGGAGAACCTGTGGCTATCAATGGGGAGGCCCTTTCTCCTGTGGAACTTCTCAGGAGGCTTAATGCCATAGGCGGGCTTCACGGAATTGGAAGGGTAGATATGGTTGAGAATCGCTATGTGGGGATAAAGTCAAGGGGGGTTTACGAGACCCCTGGAGGAACCATTCTTCAAATCGCCCACAGGGCCTTAGAACAGATTACCCTTGATAGAGAGGTTATGCGTCTTAAGGACACCCTTATGCCCAAGATTGCCGAGCTTATCTATTATGGCTATTGGTTTAGCCCGGAGTTTCAGGCTTTAAAAAGTCTGATTGAGGAGACCCAGGAGCGGGTCACCGGGACTGTGAAGGTGAAGCTTTACAAGGGAAATGTAATCGTTTGCGGAAGAAAGAGCCCCTTTAGCCTTTATAAGAAAGAGCTTGCAAGCTTTGAGGAGGAGGGAGGATACAGCCACAGGGATGCCGAGGGCTTTATCAGATTGAATGCGCTGAGACTTAAGAATCTTGCAGCTCTTTGAAGGTTTTAAGCTTGTTTTAAATACGCAGTTTGAGGCCTTTGGGCTGATATATAGAGACCTTTGCAAAATTATGGTTCTTTTAAAATTTGAGGTAGCTGCAACGCGTAGGTTGCGCGGAATTTTTTTGCGGGCTAAAGGTCTTGCGGCTCCCCAAAAAAACAATATTGCAAAGAACTCTATGGGAGGTTTAGGATGAAGATTTTTGTGGATACCGCTAAAATTGAGGAAATTAGAAAGGTAAAAGAGTGGGGCCTTCTTGATGGAGTAACCACCAATCCCACCCTGCTTTCCCAGACTGGAAAGCCCTGGAAAGAGGCTGCCCTTGAGATTCTAAGGGAGATTCCAGATAAACCTGTCTCCCTTGAGGTTATCGCTACAGATGCTGAAGGTATGATAAAAGAGGCAAGGGAACTTGCCAAAATGGGCCCCAATGTGGTCATAAAGATACCCTTTACCACCGAGGGCTTAAAGGCCATAAGGGCCTTGACGGAAGAGGGCATCAAAACCAATGTGACCTTAGTGTTTTCCCCTCTTCAGGCCTTGGTTGCAGGAAAGCTTGGTGCCACCTATGTTTCTCCCTTCCTGGGTAGGGTGGATGATATTGGATATGATGGGATGCTCGTTGTAGAGGAAATTGTGCATATCTATGAGGTATACGGAATTGAGACAGAAATCATTGCAGCAAGTATCAGACATGTGGATCATGTGAGAAGGTGTGCCCACTTAGGGGTTGATATTGCAACCATTCCCTTTAAAGTTATTGAACAGATGCTCAAGCACCCCCTAACAGATATAGGGCTCTCTAAGTTTCTTGAGGATGCCAAAAAGGCAGGTATAAAGATTCTTTGATTGAAGCCCTCCTTGCCCTTGATGTTAAATTTTTTTACCTGATTAATGGGGCCCGGTCCCAATTTCTGGATGCCCTCTTGCCCTTTTTTAGTGATAAATTTCTGTTATATGGCCTTTATATCAGCTTTTTTATCTTTGGAGTGATCACCCTTTACAGAAAGCAAGAAGTTAACCTGAAAAGGTCTTTTATTCTTTTCCTTCTCTTTGTTTTTGGTTTCGGGCTTGCTGATTTTTCCTGTGGAAAGGTTTTTAAACCCCTCTTTAAGAGAGAGCGGCCCTTTGCCAGTCTTCCTGAGGTTTACTTTTATACCGAGGATAGATTTCGTCATTTAGAGGCGCCTCTTACATACAAGAGAACCCTGAGTTTTCCTTCCTGTCATGCCACAAATGCAGGTTTTGGCGCAGGCCTTCTCAGCTTTTTAAGACCCTCTCTCAGCCCGCTTGTTATCCTCTCTGCCCTGCTGGTTGGTTATTCCCGTATCTATCTTGGCCATCACTTTCCCCTGGATGTCCTCTTCGGGTATATCCTTGGTTTCCTTATTTCCCTGATGGTGTTTTTCTTTTATAAAAGAATTTTCCTATGAAAAGAGGATTTCAAAGAAGATATTTTGTGGACTATCTTTTCAGTGCAGGGGGCCTTTTTCTCTTAATCCTTTTTACAGGCAAGTTTTTCTATCTGAAGGAGCTTCCCCTTCCCCTCTCTTATGATGAGTCCTATTACTGGGACTGGTCAAGGCACCTTGACTGGGGATATTACAGCAAGCCCCCGATGGTTGCCTGGCTCATTTTTCTCTCAACTCAGGCCCTGGGCGTGAGTGAATTTGCCGTAAGGCTTCCAGCCCTTCTAACAAGCACAGGCTCTCTGGTCCTCCTCTTTGTCCTCACCTTTCGCTACCTTGGAGAGGTCTCAGCCAGATTTACACTCTTTCTCTTAGGCTTTGTCCCTATCTTTTTTATCTATAATTTTATTATGACCATAGATCCTCCCTTAATCTTTTTCTTGAGTCTCTTTTTTTACGGCTGGGTTGAATATCTCTTGAAACCCACTTTTTTTAGGGCCCTTTTGACAGGGCTTGCCCTTGGTCTTTCTCTTCTTACCAAGCAGACAGCTTTGGCCTTTGCAGGCTTAAGCCTGCTCTTTCTTCTCCTCTTTGACCGGGAAAAACTCTATCTCAAAAGGACCTATCTAATCTATCTTGTAGCCCTTTTTCTTTATGCCCCCAATCTTTACTGGAACTTTAAGGAGGGATTCTGGCTTCTGAAACACACTGAGGCGGAATTCAAACGCCGAATCGGGGACCTTTCCTATTATGTCCAATTCTTTGGGGGCCTTTTATTCCTTTATGGTCCCCTTTTTGTGCCTCTACTCTTTTACTTTGGCCTGCGTCTTACAAGGAGAATCAGGGGCTATCTGAAGGAGGGCTACAGAAATCTCCCCGCTGAAACGCAGAAGGCCCTTCTCCTCGTGTTATCCTCCTTCTTTTTTTCCTTTCCTCCCCTGTTTGTCCTCCTGGCAATCTCATTCTTTATTCCTCTGAATCACAACTGGCTTATGCCCTTTTTTCTCTTTGGCTATCTCTGGGTAAGTTATATAGCCCTGCAGAAAAGGTCCTTTCGGATAATCCTGAGTCTGAACCTCCTCATCACAGCCTGCCTTTCCCTCGTTGTTCTTGCCCTTCCCCGCGGAAAATCCGAGCTTTTCACAGAGCTCAGGCCCCGGATTCTTTATAAATTTCTTGGCTGGAGGGAGCTTTCCCAGATGGTTGAGAGACACTACAGAGAGGACCTGCCACTACTTGTTACCCACAGAGAAGTGGCAAGCTCCCTTGCCTTTTATATGAAGTTCCATCCTGAGCCCTATGTCCTTAACCTTGAAAATGTGCCGGGAAATCAATATCATTTATGGAGAAGAGATGATGAGCTCATAGGAAAGGAGGTCTTATTTGTGCAAAAGGGTCTCTTTAGACCAGATGTCCTTGGGGATGCAAAAAGGCTGGATGAGATAAGACTGAGCCTTGGAAAAAAGGAAAAGAGTTATTCCCTCTGGCAGGGAGTTTTTTTTAAAAAGAGGGCTCACCTACAGGAAAGATGAGTTATCAGTGTCAGAGTTGTGGCTATAAGAGCCTTAAGTGGCTGGGAAGATGCCCGGAGTGCGGGGCCTGGAACTCCTTTTTAGAGGAGCCCAAAGAGAAGGCCTCACCGAAGAAGGAAAGAAAACCTCTACGGATTTTAAAACTCTCTGAGGTGTCCTACTTTTCAAAGCCAAGGATTTCCACAGGCCTTTCTGAGTTTGACCTGGTCTTGGGAGGAGGCCTTGTTCCAGCCTCTCTTATTCTCATTGGAGGAGACCCTGGAATCGGAAAGTCCACCCTTCTTACCCAGATGGCAGGGGCCTTAACTCAACAAGGACGGAAGGTCCTTTATTTTTCTGCAGAGGAGTCTGCAGAGCAGGTAAAGTTGAGAACCCAGAGATTGGGAATACCTGAGGACTTTTATTTTCTCTCTGAGACAGATCTGTCTTTGCTCCTTGAGGTTTTGGAAGAAATTCAGCCTGAGGTGGTAATTGTTGACTCCATCCAGACGGTCTATCTTCCTGAG
>CAYTDX010000091.1:0-5468 GCA_964436655.1 uncultured Caldimicrobium sp. | reverse complement strand
AAAAAGCAAAAAAAGCTGGCCTTAAAAGGGTCTCCCTCGGGAACGAGCATCTTTTAAGATAGTGTTCCACGGGGAACATTTTTTAAACCCCTTTTTTCTGTCAGCTCCTTCCCATGAGGGTTTTATAAAAAATAGGCCAATGCAGGTAAGAGCTTTGTAATATAATAGGCCCATGAGGTTACCTTTTTAAAGAAGACATGGGCCCTTTCTCCTCTGATGCGGTATTCAAAAGCAAGCATCTCCTCTGGAGCATTAGCAGGCCCCATATAAACAATAGCCTCCTCAGAGAGGTCTTCTTTTTTTAAATGCTTACGGAGATATTTCTTTCCTGCAGAAACAAAGGAAAAGACCTTTTCCTGAAAAAGCTCTTCCTCAAAGAGGGTTTCTTCAGTTAGCTCAAGTTTGAGCCAGCCTACAAAGGTTAATTTTTCTCCAAAACCCACAAAAACCAAAAACCTCATAAACCCCTCTCTTTTCCTTAAAGAAAACTTCCATCCCCAGGGCTTCTCTCTAATTTAACGCCGATTAGAGCCTCCCTGCAAAGGAAAAAACTTTTTCCTTCTTCTTAAATAATGTTATTGAGTTCTTTGCAAAATTGCTTTTTTGTGGTAGCTGTAAGACCTTTAGCCTGGGTAGGGTTTCAAAACAAAAAAACCGACGCAAGCTAAAGCCTGCAGCTATCAGAAAGCCAAAAATCCAAAAACAAAAATGCAAAAACCGCACGCAATCAAAAGGCCACGGCTACCTGAAACCCAAAAAAGAACCATAATTTTGCAATGGTTTCAAGGTTTATTTAATTTTTCAGCAGGCTAAAAACCTTGCGATTACTAAATAACAAATTTTACAAAGAACGCCTTTACAGAGTGGAAATTAGCTTTTTTAAGGCCTCAGGAGACCTTAAATGGATTTCTTTTCCTTTTAGTTCCAGGATACCCTCGTTCTTAAATTTCTGAAAAAGCCGGGATAAAGTTTCAGGGGTTATTCCAAGAAGAAGGGCTAATTGGGATTTGGATATTTCAAGGGGGAGAATGGTTTTAGCACCATCCCGGGAAAGATCCCAAAGGTAAAGCAGGAGTCGCTCCCCGGCATCCCGTAAGGTAAGATTCTCTATTTGCCTTACAAGCAGGCGTAGCCTCTGAGCAAAGAGAACAATTAAGTTAAGGCAGAGATCATGCCGCCGCTGTAGGAGGGTAAGAAGTCTCTTTTTTTCAAAAAAAAGGAGGTCCGTTGGGGCTACAGCCTGGGCAAAAGCTGGATAGGACTCTTGCCCGGCTAAAACCACCTCGCCAAAGACCTCCCCTCTCCCGAATAAATGGATTATTTGCTCTTTTCCCTTGGATGAAAGCTTGTAAATCTTAACAAGACCCTCAATGACATAAAAGAACCCATAAGCCCGCTCGCCTTCACCAAATACTTCCTCTCCCTTTTCGTAATGTTTTACAACCCCTATGCCTACAAGCTCTTCTAAAAGCTCAACAGAAAGTCCTTTAAAGTAATAACTATCCCCCAAGGATTTGAGGATTTCTTCTCGGGATAGTAGCATCATGTTCCACGTGGAACATCTACGCTAATTTGTAATTCTCCCTTAAGGTCTGTTTTAGCACATTAAAGGAGTTTTCACTTAGGGAAACCAGTGGTAGCCTCACCTCAGGGGAACTAATCACTCCCATAAGATATAGGGCCTCCTTAGCTGGAACTGGGTTTGTCTCAACGAACAACACTTTAAAGAGGGGATATAAATAAAGGTGAAGCTCTAAGGCCCTCTTATGATCCCCTCGCAGAGATGCTTCCATAAGCTCAGCCATCTCCTTTGGCATGATATTGGCGGCAACAGAAATCACACCCTTTCCACCAAGTAAGATGGTAGGATAGGCGGTAAAGTCATCCCCTGAAAGAAGTATAAAATCTTCTTTGCACCTAAGCTTAAGCTCTGTTACCTGTTTAAGGTCGCCACAGGCCTCTTTGATGGCAACAATGTTAGAGAGCTCGGACAACTTAGCCACTGTTTCCGGCAAGAGGTTCACCGATGTCCTCCCAGGGACATTATACAAAATAATAGGAATACCCGCGTTGCTGGAAATGTATTTATAATGCTCGTAGAGCCCCTTTTGGGTGGGTTTATTATAGTAGGGTGTGACAAGGAGGACCGCATCCACCCCCATTTCTTCGGCCATTCGGGTCAGTTCAAGGGTCTTGGCAGTGTCGTTGGTTCCTGTTCCGGCTATGACCGGAACCTTTCCGTTTATCTCTTCCAGGGCAATTTCAAAGAGCCTTTTTTTCTCTTCCTTGGAAAGAGTTGCGGATTCCCCGGTTGTCCCGGAAACTAATATGCCATGAGTGCCCTCCCTAAGGTGCCACCGGATGAGATTTCTAAAGGACTCTTCATCAATCCTTCCGTCCTTAAAGGGGGTTACAAGGGCCACAATGGAACCTTTGAGTTTCTCCCTGATATCAGCCATAGCTTACCTCCAGATTTTGTTATCTAAGGGCATCCTCAAAAATTTGAAATTTACCAATAAGCCGGGCCTCCCCTTCAAGGTACAAAGTCTCCCTCTCTGAATCGTAATCAATAATCAGCTCCTCACCCCCTCGGGTTAAAACCTGAACAGGAAAGGATACAAGGCCGAGCTTAAAAGATACATAGGCTGAAGCTGAAGCCCCAGTTCCACAGGCAAGGGTCTCTCCCTCAACTCCTCTCTCATAGGTTCTTACCTTTAAGAAGACCCGGTCCTGATCCTTTACCACCTCTACAAAATTTACATTCGTTCCGGCAGGTTTAAAGCTCTCATGATACCGGATAACCGGGCCGATTTTTTCAACCGGGGCTGATTCTATATCTTCCCAGAATAAAATAGCGTGGGGGACACCGGTATTTACAAAATGGGCAAGATAGAGATCATGCTCAGTCTTCAGGACCAGTCTGAGATTGAGATCCCTGGGTGTTCCGAGGGCAACCTTTACTCTATCGCCTCTCACCTCACAGAAAATAAGGCCAGCAAGGGTTTCAAGATAAAAGGGGTTGGGAACAAGATTAAGTGCAGCCAGGAGCCTTGCGCAGGACCTTGCCCCATTGCCGCACATCTCAGCCACACTTCCATCTGCGTTATAGAACCTCCAGGCAACCTGGGCCATAGGGTTTTCTGGTCTTTCAATCAGTATGAATCCATCAGCAGAGACTGAAAACTTTGGGCGACAAAGCCTTCGGGCAAGGATTTTCCCCTCTTCATGTGAAACCTTTCCATCTAAATTTAACAGAACGATAAAATCATTTCCAGAAGCCGAGACCTTGAAAAAGGTCTCCTCCTTGATCCTTTGATAAAGCTGGGTGGTAGTTGCATCCATCAAAATTTCTAAATTACCCTATTAATAACATTCTTCAAGGGCCTTTAAAATGGCCTCCTGTGAAGGATTCTCATAAAAGGTAAACCTGCCTATCCTTTCAAGAAGCACTATGGTCAATTTTCCCTTCCAGACCTTTTTATCCTTGGCAATAACGGAAAAAAAATCAGCAGGGAGGGAGGGCAAAACATCCCTTACACGATAGGGCATCTCCAGGGTTTTCAGAAGATTAACAAGGGGCTTATAGACCGGTCTTTCTGCGACCCCCAAAAACTCTGAGAGCTTAGCTTCTACCACCATACCCACAGCCACGCAATATCCGTGGGGTGTCTGATAATGGGATAAGGTCTCAAGGGCATGTCCAATGGTGTGACCAAAATTCAATACCCTTCTTAGGGAAGCCTCCTTTTCATCTCTTGAAACCACATAGGCCTTGGCAGAACAGCTCTCATAAATGAGATAGGTTAAAACATCTTGCTTCAGGCTATAGATTTCCTTGCCTACCTTTTTAAGATACTGAAAAAGCCCTGGTTTCAAAATACAACCATACTTTATAACCTCGGCAAGGCCATTTTTAATCTCCCCCTGGGGTAAGCTCTTGAGAACGGAAGGATCTATGTACACCCTCTGGGGTTGATAAAAGGTCCCGAGGAGATTTTTACCTTCGGGTAGATCCACCCCGGTCTTTCCGCCAACAGAAGAGTCCACTTGGGAAAGGAGTGTCGTTGGGACCTGGACAAAGGGAATTCCCCTTAAATAGATGCTCGCAAGAAACCCGGCCACATCTCCAACCACACCACCTCCAAGGGCGATGAGAAGATCCCTTCTATCAAAGCCTGCCTGAACAAGAGCCCGTGCAAGGGTAATCAGGGTGTCCATATTTTTTGAGGCCTCACCCTCAGGAAAAAAGAAAAGCTCGGCCTTTATGCCTCTATTAAGGAGACTTTCTAAGAGGTTTTTCCCGTAAAGGTCCTTTACCCTTGAGTCTGTAATTATGGCTACCTTTCCAAAGTCAAGGTGTTTTTGGAGATCCTCGGGTATTCCCTTAAAAATACCAAAACCGATAAGGATCTCGTAAGGGGGTTTTGTCTTGACCTTAAGGACCTTCATCTTTTAAGAGACAAAAGGAAATCCCTAAGAGGCTTGCCTGCTTTCGTTCCATCCCTTTCTATAATAGAAACCAGGGCACTCCCGACGATAAGGGCATCGGCATACCCTTTGAGCAACCTGACATGTTCAGGCTTTGAGATACCAAAACCCACGGCAAGGGGAATTCTTATTATTTCTTTAATTTTTTGAAGCCTGAAAGTGAGATCTTCGGGAAGTCTATCTCTGGCTCCGGTTATTCCGGTAAGGGAGACATAATAAAGAAAACCTGCAGAAAGACGAGACATCTTCTTAATGCGATCCTCTCCCGAGGTTGGCGCAGAGAGAAAAATGGTTGCAAGCCCCTTATTCTTATTTACCTTCAACCAGGGACCTGCCTCCTCCACAGGCAAATCTGGTATAATAAATCCATCAAGCCTTGAGGCCAGGGCATTAGATACAGCCTTCTCAAGACCATAGCGGTAAATTATATTGTAGTAGGTCATGCAGACAACAGGTATTTCGGGATACAGGGACTTGAATTCTGAAACAAGTTCTAAATACTCTTCAAAGGTAGGTCTATTTTTAAGAGCTCTAACCACTGCCTTCTGAATGGTGGGGCCATCGGCAACCGGGTCAGAGAAGGGAAAACCCAGCTCTATACAGGCTGGTTCGGCATCAGCCAGGTATTTTATAAACTCTAAGGTTGCCCTCCTGTCTGGATCAAAGGCAGTAATGTAGGGAACTAAGGTAACCTTAGCCTCATTATTCAAGGTCCTTATTCGCTTCTCTATTAGCCTTGCTCCGTAGGAATTCATATTTCCTTATCCCTTAGATATTCTTTGACACTGGCTACATCCTTGTCGCCTCTTCCTGAGAGATTGACGATAACAATGGTGCCACCAGGCAGCTCTCGTGCGATCTTCAGGAGATAGGAAACCGCATGGGCTGACTCAAGGGCAGGGATAATTCCCTCTGTTTGAGATAATATTTGAAAGGCAGAAAGGGCCTCTTCATCGGTTACGGCAACATACTGAGCCCTT
>CAYTDX010000090.1:0-5470 GCA_964436655.1 uncultured Caldimicrobium sp. | reverse complement strand
GTCGCAATCCTGTTACCATCAAACTGCTTCAACTCAAGTACCGTTGATTTCAAAAGCGATGCAATTTTACTTCTTTCAGAATTTTTTTCTTTTGCTGATAGGGTCAGTGTAAACACAAGCGTGAATAGAGTTAGTATTGTAATTAATTTCCGCATGCTTGGTCCTCCAAGATTTTATTTTTTAAAATTCAAAAACGATGAGGTGCGTGCCCCAAAAAGAGCACACACCCCGGAAAATTCAAATTACAAGTCAATGCGAATTCCAAATCTTACCTGTCTTGGTTCTCCGTAGTTGTATGGGTGAGCTAACATATAGTTATACAACTTAACTGCTTCCGGACCGTTGCTTTCTGCCCAGGCTGCACCCTCAGGCGTTCTGAACCAACCATCTGCGTCCGGTAAACCAGTGGAATTATAAACGCTTAACACATTCTTGCTGTTGAATAGGTTGATAACCCAGAGGTAAATATCAAAGTTGACCCTTCCTAATCTTATAGCTCTATCAACCTTGAGATCAAGCTGGCTTGTCCATGGTCCATATCCTGAGTTAACAGCCGCCTTTGGTATCTGCCAGCCGGGTCCATAGATATAGCTTCTGTATTCAACCGGTGTATATGGCAAACCACTTCCGAATCTGAAGAGAAGGTTAATTCCAAAGTATTCAAATGGCTTAATTCCAAACACAGTCGGACCATCGCCTTTTTCTGTTCTGAAGTCAACATTAATGCTTCCGGTATGACGCTGATCAAAATCAAGCGGTGCTACGAATGTCGGAAAGTTTCCACCAAGCCATGCGATGTTGAAGTTTGTCGTCGCCGCTGAACCAGTTCCAGCCGCATATTGCAATGTGTAGTTAACAAACGCTGCTACTCTGTTTGTTCTCCTCAAAGTAAAGCTAAACGACAATCCTTTAATTGTTCCATAGTCACCGTTGACATACAACGCATAAGCAACCGGGTGAGCATATATGTTCTGAATTTGAATCAAATCTCTTGTCTCTTTATAGTATGCAGTTATATCAAAGCTTGCATTTCTCGTAATTTGCTGGGCAAATCCAACTTCATAAGCGATCGTCTTCGGAGGTTTCAAGTTCGGATTACCTGAGCGAGTATAATTACCGGATCTAAGATATTGCGCAAGCAATATCGTGCTTGAATAGAACAAGTTCAACTGCGGTGGCTGGCTGAATACACCATATTGAGCATGGAACACTGTTCTGTCAGTGACCGGGAACGAAATACCCAATCTCGGCGCAAAGATGTAATATGGCTTCGCCGGTTTGAAGTTCTCATCAGCCAAATCATACCAATCACCTTTTGATGCAATTATGATTGAGTCCAACCTAACAAATTGATCAGTATTTGGATTTATATAATCAACACGCAAACCAAGGTTAAGGATTAACTCTGGCAACTCAATCTTATCCTGGATATATGCTGCACCAACAATCGGATGTTTCGCTCCGTTCCTGCCGGTGTTAACTTCACTCTTACCTGTCACATCATATCCGATTGTGTTCACAAAAGCAGTTTGATAGATGTTTTCGTTTGAACCCGTCGGGTTTTGCTTTCTGTTCGCTGCTATATCAAGAGCTCTTAAACCATAAACTCTGATTGTGTTATATCTGACATCAAATCCTGCTTTGATCTCGTGCGTTCTACCAATTTGATGCAAGATATCAAACTTAACTCCAATGTAGCTTGAAAGGTTCTTTGAATAGTTTGGATAAACAGTATTTTCCTGAACGAAAAGTGAATATGGTCTTGACGGCTGATTCCTGCCCCAGTCTCTCAACTGTGGGTTCTTGTTCTTATCACCATAGGATTCAATATCATCCCACCAGAAATGATCACCCGACTCAATAAATGTCCTGTACCAGCTGAACATCAAGGTATAGAATGTTGATGGTGAAAGCGTATGTGTTAACTTCGCATAGTATCCGTGCGTTGTTTCCTCTTCTCTTGGCATCCTGTTGTAGTTAAACGCAGAGTATGAATGGATATATACTCTGTCGGTTCTGAAATATGATGTTCCACCGATTCTTAAATTGATCGGTTTGAAATCAAAAACAATGTTTCCATTAAATAACCATCTTGATGTTGAATTACCTCTCAAAATACCGGCTGGAATGTTGATGTTAAATGTATCTTGACCCTCAACGGCAACTGCCTGAACTCCATCGTTGAAAGCCGGTCTTCTGTTTCTCATAAATGTCCTCTCAAGTGCCCCAAAGAACCTTATCTTATCAAATCCCGGAATAAGTGGACCACCTAGGCTAAATGAATACAGGCTATAACCCTGTGAATAAGCCCCCGTTAAAGCATTTTTCTTAAAGAAATTAGGATTTCCCGTCTCTCTGCTTCTGAAGAATCCACCATATTCATCAGTGATTAACTCAAGTGTTGCTGAATACTTTGATCCACCTGTTTTAGTAGTTGTAACAACAACACCGGACATCGCATAACCATATTCAGCATTGAAACCACCTGCCTGATATGAGACCTCCTCAATTGCTGTTGTGACAACTTCACCGGTTCTTGCATAGTTATACGGGTTATTGAAGTAAACACCATCAACATAATATGCAACTTCCTCACTTCTTCCACCTCTTACATATATCGTTCCGCCAACCTGAACTACACCAGTTTGAATTGCGACAACGCTCGTATAACCACGCAACGGCATGTTTTGGACATCTTCAGAGCGAACAACTCTTATTTCGTTTGTAGCGTTCTTCTGAACAAGAGGTCTCTCTGCCACAACCTCAACAGTTGGAACTTGAATTGCTTCACTTGGAAGTTCAAAGTTAACTTCTGTGGTCAAACCAACTGTTACTCTAACATTTCTGACCGTTATCGTTTGATACCCGACATAGCTTGCTTTAACTGTGTAAATTCCGGGTGGAACATTCAAAATAACATAGTTACCGTTTAAGTCCGTTGACGCACCAAGCGTTGTTCCCTCAATGATTACGTTTGCACCAATCAACGGCTCTTTCGTTTCTCTGTCAACAACTTTACCTGCTACTTTACCAACTTGTGCGAAAATTAATCCCGGTAGGAGCAATAAAATAAACAAAGTTAATAATTTGCGGGACATATCTTTATTCCTCCTGATATGTTTGTTTTAAATTTGAAGTGTCATTTTTGCTGTGAGGAAATTTACTAACTCAACATAAACAAGCAGTATCAAACTTTTCAAATTCACACCTCCTGTATTTTGTTTTTCATTCGTTCACTTCACTCTATAATATAATACATCAAAACAACTTTGTCAAGATTTCTTTAAAGGAAAAATCTTGATGCATATTCAAAAGTTGTGCCAGAACCAAAACCTTATATAAGTAATCTTTTTTATCTTAGCAATATCATCTTCCTAACAGCACTAAATTTTCCTGCCTGCAATCTGTAGAAGTAAATACCACTTGCAAGATTTGAAGCATCAAATTCAACCTCATAACTTCCTGCCTCAAGCTCTTCATCTACCAATGTCGCAATTTCTCTGCCTAAGACATCATAAACTTTCAATGTTTGATGCGATGCTATTGGAATGCTCCACTTAATTTTCGTTCTTGGATTAAATGGGTTAGGATAATTCTGATATAATAGGAATTCACCCGGGACATCATTCCTGCCCTTTTCAATTCCTGTTCCTATTAAATTTTCGTAACATCCAATATCCACACCATTACCCTGTGGTCTTAAAATTCCATCAAGGTCAATTCCTGGTGCAGATAAAAAATCCCCGGAATCAATGGCAGGACTACCGGGTTTTAAATGATAATCGCCTTCACTTCCCCAGGCAACAGCGTAAAATTGTGGATCCCCGTAGATATTCCCTTGCCCAATCCGCTCAACTTCAGTAGAAGTATAAACAGTGTCCCCTTGAATTAACAACCGATCATCATTAGGAGCATAGAAAAGATTGTATGTAATATCATACTTAACCGAATCCGCAAGCCATATCACCGGTGCGTTATTCCCCCTGCTGCAAAAGATAGTATTAACAATTCGCAAATTAACAGGAATTGTCGGCATATCATATTGAACATGCATAATATAATTTTCACCAACAGTATCATCAACAGTGCAATTTATTATCTCAAAATAGGCATTGCTATTTTCGGTGCTGATAACAATAGGAGACCATGGAGTGGTTGTAGTATCACCATCACCACGACCGTAAATTAAACAATTTTCTACTTTTGAAGAATCACCCCATAATTTTACACCATCACACGAGTTATTTGCAATTATACACTCGTGAACATAAGTTCTCTTCGCCTTTGAATCAATCCCATCTCCATAATTATGCGTGGCAATTGTATTAGATATTTCAATCGGACCTTCCGATGCTTCAATACCGAAGCCATCAGGTCTGTCATATGGACGATTTGAACCATTTCCACCCTGGTAATAGTGACCGCTATACGAGAGTGTGCAACCCTTGATTTCAACATATCTCCATCCACCACTTTCACCCGCAGGACCACCTAATGCACCAAAGCCACAATATTCAATTCTTGAATTCACTATTTTCAGCGATTCAACATCCTGAAAATTCATACCAAATTCATCAAGGTGATGTATGTAAAGATCTTTAAGAACTATATTTTTGGCTTTCGCCCCAAGTATCTCTATCCCATCTCTAAAATATTTACCTTCCCCGCTCAGGTTCTCATTGTGAGTTATCTCAAGGTTTTCAATCCATATATAACTTTTCCCCGAAAGATTAATAGCGGTGAGCAAATTATTTCCGCAGGCAATTACAGGTCTTGTTCGCCCCAAACCGGGTAATATAACAAGTGTATCACCCGGTTGAATTCTCTGTACCGCAAAACTTATTGTTCTCCACGGTGATTCAAACGAACCATTATTGTTATCATCACCATAAGGCGCAACATAATAATCGCCCTTAACATTTCCACCTATTATGTAAATCCAATTCCCTGAATTACCTGAATTAGGGACTATAATGTCCTCATCATTGTTAAGTTCGTAATCATAAGTTTCCGTCTTTTTATGAATCGTGGGAGTTAAAAAATTTAAACTATCCTTTGTGCCGATTTGCCCATAATTTGGCTCAAATCCCTTACTTTCATTAAGCCAGGATTTAATCGTTTCAGCTGAAACCCCACTGACACTTTGAGAAAAAGCTGTGATAATTGTTAAAAATAAAAGTGCTGAAATTACGATAAAACTATTTTTAGACATATTGCCCTCCCCCCTTTTTCTTTTGCTTAAATAAAATTTTTCATAGAACAAAAGAACGAAATCTTGATTACACCCGCTGATTCAATCTTTTAAATCCACCCCTCCTTGCTTTGTTTTTATTCCACCCGCAATATAATACATTAAAACGACTTTGTCAAGAGCTTTTGGATAAAAACTCAACGATTTTCAAAAAACACTCCGGCATTAAAACTTCACAACCTTTACATCATAAATCCCATCAATTGAAGAGATCTCACG
>CAYTDX010000089.1:0-5792 GCA_964436655.1 uncultured Caldimicrobium sp. | reverse complement strand
CTTGCAATTTTCAGGAAAGAGGATTAAATAAAATTCATTATCAAAGTGAGAGGAGGTCTCAAGGTATGATTATTATACTTGAACCAAACATAACTCAGGAAAGCAAAGAGTTTAAGGACTTAGTGGAATATCTCAAACGATTTCCCCACTTGCAGATCAAAGTGATGGAGCACAAAGGGGTCACGCGTTCACTCATTGAGGTCCATCTAATTGGGGAGGATTATATGGTGTCTCAGGAAGAGATAGAAAACTTGCCGGGTGTTGAAAAGGCTATCAAGGTTACAGCCAAATACAGGCTCCTTGGAAGACACGGAGCCCTTACAGATTTTGGTTTTGAATACAAGGGGCTACAATTCAGTCAGGAGAGTTTTCACATCTTTGCCGGGCCCTGTGCAGTGGATACCTACGAAAATACAGAGGCTATCTTTAAGGCACTCAAAGAGGTAGGGCTGTGCTGCGCCCGGATGGGGGCCTATAAACCCCGCACCTCTCCCTATGACTTTCAGGGACATGGCAAGGCCTGTTTGCCCTGGCTCTTTGATCTGGCTGGAAAGTATGGCATAAAGGTCATAGCCATGGAAGTGCTTGCTCCCCACCACATTGAGGAGATTCAGGAGGCCCTGGAGTCAGCCGGACATCCCTGTGGGGTAATCCTCCAGATTGGAACGCGCAATGCCCAAAACTTTGAACTCCTGAAGGCCGTTGGCAAACAACAGGATTTTCCTGTTCTCTATAAAAGGGGATATGGCCTTTCTCTGGAAGAGTGTCTCAATGCTGCTGAATATATTGCCTCAGAGGGAAATACCAGGATCATCTTTTGTTTGAGGGGTGTGCGCACCCACCTTGGAGACCCCCATCGCAACCTCGTTGATTTCGCCCATGTGCCTGTGGTAAAGAGGCTAACGAGACTTCCTGTCTGCATTGATCCCTCCCATCCCATTGGTTCCAAGGTCAAGGCCCCAGATGGCATAAGAGACATATACCATGTAACAGCTCAGGGAGTCATAGCTGGAGCCAATGCCGTCCTGGTGGAATTTCATCCCCAGCCTGAAAAGGCCCTCTGTGACGGACCGCAAAGTCTCCCATTATCAGAACTTCCCCTCTTTCTTGAGTTTGTGCAAAGGGTTAGAGAGACCTATCTGGAATTGAAAAAACTTGTGAGTGAAAAATAAAGGCCCTCTAAGAAGAGGTGTTACCGCTATTTATAAAATACTGAACAGCCTAAATAGGAATAGAGGTGAGATATGAAAATTAGCCCCTTTATCTTTAGAGAATACGATATCCGTGGAAAGGTTGGGGTGGACTTTACACCGGATGTTGTGCGGTTGATTGGCAGGGCCTACGGCACAATGGTTAAAAGAAAGGGTGGGAGAAAGGTAGTTTCCGGTAGAGACGGGAGGCTTTCCGGCCCTGAACTTCAGAGAGCACTCATGGAAGGAATTCTCTCAACAGGTGTAGATGTTATTGATATCGGGATTACCCCAACACCGGTTATGTATTTTTCCCTCTTTACCTTTGAGGATATCGGGGGAGGCATTCAGGTTACAGGCTCTCACAATCCTCCTGAGTTTAATGGCCTTAAGATCTGCCTTGGACGGGACACCCTTTTTGGAAGGGACATTCAGAGGATAAAAGAACTTGTGGAGAGAGAGGACTTTGAGGTAGGCCAGGGTAGCTATTATGAAGGAGATGCCCTTTCTCCTTATATAGAGTATCTCTCCCAAAATATTCATCTTTCAAGGCCCCTTAAGGTTGCCCTTGATCCGGGCAATGGGGTTTGTGCCCTTACAGCCCCTGAGATCTTTAAAGGACTGGGCTGTGAGGTTGAGTGTCTCTTCTGTGAGCTTGACGGGACCTTTCCCCATCACCATCCCGATCCAGTTGTCCCGGAAAACCTGAAATACCTTATTGAAAGGGTCACGCAAAAGGGGCTTGAGGCAGGCTTTGGTTATGACGGAGATGGTGATAGAATCGGTGTGATTGATGAAAGAGGAAATATCATCTGGGGCGATCAGCTCCTCATTATCTTTTCTCAGGAGCTTTTGAAAAGGCATCCTTCTGCCAAGATCATTGGTGAGGTCAAGTGCTCCCGGATCCTCTATCAGACCATAGAGAAATTAGGGGGAACTCCTATCATGTGGAAGACCGGGCACTCCCTGATTAAAGGGAAGATGAAGGAGGAAGGGGCCCTGCTTGCTGGAGAGATGAGTGGTCACATCTTTTTTGCGGACAGGTGGTTTGGTTTTGATGATGGGGTCTATGCCAGCCTGAGGCTTGCAGAAATCCTCTCTTCTTCTGATAAGCCTCTATCTGCCTTTCTTGAGGGCCTGCCAAAGATGATTTCAACCCCTGAGATCAGGACCGAATGTCCCGATGAGATCAAATTTCAGGTAGTAGCTGACCTTGTGGAGAGATTCAAAAGAGAGGGGCTTAAGGTTATTGATGTGGACGGGGCACGCATTGAATTCAAGGAGGGCTGGGCCTTGGTTAGGGCCTCCAATACCCAACCGGTTCTGGTGTTGCGTTTTGAGGCAGAGACTGAGGCCTTTCTGGAGACCTTAAAGGATCGCCTCTATTCAGCCCTTAAAGAAACCTTAGGTAGATATGGAATCTCTTGAAAAGATCTCGGGCTCTTTGAGGCTTCCTCCAAGGGTAAGGGAAGGACTCAGGCTTTACAGGATCCTCAAGGGGAACTGGTCTAAAATCATGGAAGATGCGGCTAATGAGACCGAGCCCCTTTACCTTGAACAGGGAGTTCTTGTCATAGGAGTCGGAAATCACTACATCCTTCAGAGGCTTTCCTCGCAGTATCTTGTGATCCTTGAGCGAATAAGGGCCCTTTTTCCGGAGAAAGAGGATTTTCCCGTAAGGACCCTTAAATTTGTCTATCATCCTCCAAGGGAGACCCCCAAGGGGGCTCCCTTATTTAAACAGGTCTTTCTCTCTGAGGAGAACCTGGTGGACCTTCAACACAGATGTCAGGGCCTTTCTGACCCTGAGTTAAAGGAGGCCTTTTTAAGGCTCCTTCAAAGACTCTCCCAAAGGAAAAATCTGCCTTGACCTTTTCAATTTTTCAGGTAACTTTCTAATTGGGATGTGGGATTTCAGGCCCTCAAGTCTTGAGGAATTTATAGGACAAAGGCGTCTTAAAGAAGAGCTCTCCATTTATCTTTCTTCCATAAAAAAAAGAAAGGAGGTCTTTCCTCATACCCTCTTTGTTGGAGCACCGGGTCTTGGAAAAACGACCCTTGCCCGGATAATTGCCTTTGAGCTCAGAAGAGAGCTTAAAATTACCTCGGGACCGGTGCTGGATAAACCCGGGGCTGTTGCAGGCATGCTTACCAATCTCTCCGAGGGTGAAATCCTCTTTATTGACGAGATCCATCGTATGCCTAAGCCCTGTCAGGAGATCCTTTATTCAGCTATGGAAGACTTTGCTCTGGATATACTTATAGGTAAAAATCAGGGTGCCCGCTCGGTAAGGCTTAATCTACCAAGATTTACCCTTATTGGAGCAACAAATAAGCCGAGTCTCCTTCTCGGTCCCTTGGTGGATAGATTTCAGCTCTCCTTTAAGCTGGATTATTATCCGGAGGAGGACCTCAAGGAGATTCTACTTAAGGTGGGAACCCAGTGGGGGCTTAAGCTTTCTGAGGGTTCTGCTCTTAAGCTTGCAAGGGCAGGCAAAGGTATTCCCAGACAGGCCATCAATCTTCTGAGAAGACTTAAAGAGTTTATGCATCACTTTACCCCTCCGGACTCAAAGAATTTAGAGGTTTCAGAAAGAGAGCTTGAGGCCTTTTTCAGGCTTTTAGATATTGACGAGTGGGGTCTTACCCCTGAGGACAGGAGATGTCTCTTTACCCTCTATCGGGACTTTAAAGGCGGTCCGGTGGGCCTTAATTCCCTGGCCCTCTCTTCCCATATAAGCCCGGATGAGCTTGAGACCCTTTATGAACCGGCCCTTATCCGGATGGGCCTTATGGCCAGGACCCGTAAGGGAAGGGTTATTACCAAACTGGGTGAAAGATATCTCAAGGAAAGGAAACTCCTGCATGTCTCTCTTTAACCTGAGTCCCCATGCGATTGCCCTCAAAAAGGGTAGAGAAAAAATTGTTGGTATAACTGCCTATGATTACATAACTGCCAAGCTGGCTGAATCGGTAGGCCTTGACTTTATCTTAATTGGGGATTCGGCCAGTATGGTGGTCCTTGGGCATCCCGATACCTATCCCATTACCCTTGAGGAGATGCTTATTTTGTGTCAGGCTGTCTCTCGGGGAGCCCCCAATACCCTTCGCATTGGAGATCTGCCCTTTTTAAGTTATCAGGTCTCCATAGAGTCAGCCCTTTTGAATGCGGGAAGATTTATTAAAGAGGGCAGGTGTCATGCCGTTAAGATTGAGGGAGGACTTGAGGTAGTTGAGACAGTCTCAGCCCTTGTCAGGGCCGGGATCCCTGTTGTCGCTCACATTGGAGTAACTCCTCAGAGGAGCCTTGATCTCGGGGGTCTTAAGGCAAGGGGTAAAGACCTTGAAACCGCAAAGGAACTCCTTGATTCAGCTCTTGCCCTTGAATCTGCCGGAGCCTTTGCTGTCATTCTTGAGTGCGTTCCCTCTGAGATTTCAAGGGTTATTACTCAGAGATTAAGGATCCCAACAATTGGAATTGGGGCCGGCCCTTACACAGATGGCCAAATTCTTGTCTTTCACGATGTAGTTGGCCTTTTTCCTGAGATGAGGCCTAAATTTGTGAAAAATTACACTGAGGGTTTTCAGATCTTTGCTGAGGCTTTAAAAAATTATCAAAGGGAGGTCAAGGAGGGCCTTTTTCCTGAGGAGAAACACTCCTTTCGGGTGGACTCAGAGGTCTTAAAGGCCCTTGAAAGAGATGATTAAGGGTTTTCGTGGTACAAGTTTGGTGGATTTTCCCGGAAAGGTCTCAGCGGTCATTTATACCTTTGGATGTAACTATCGTTGCCCCTTTTGTTACAATGTAGAGTTAGTCCTTCCGGAATTATATCAAGAACTTCCTGATATCCCCGAAGAGAAGGTTTTATCCGAGCTTGCCGAGAGAAAGGGTTTTATTCAGGGGGTGGTGATCACAGGAGGTGAGCCCACCCTCTGGGGAAAGAGGCTCCACTATCTTCTGGAGAGGATTAGACATGAGGTTGGGCTTGCCATTAAACTTGATAGCAACGGGTCAAATCCGGAGATGATCGGGCGATTTCTGGAGGAGGGACTCCTTGATTATGTGGCCCTTGATTTGAAAACTGCTCCTTCCCGTTATTCTGAACTTGGGGGAGACTTTTTGAGACTGAAAGAGACCCTAAGGCTCCTGAGAGATTATCCTGAAAAAGCCGAAATTCGTATAACCCTTTATCCCCCTCTGGTTGCCGAGGAGGATCTTGAGGAGATGCTTCCCTACTTAGAGGGATTTCAGAACATTGCCCTTCAAAAATATCTACCAGAGAAAAATCTGAGTGGCAGGGGAGTTTCTCCCTATTCTGAGGAAGAGTATGCCAAGTTTTACTCAAGATTAGAGGAAAAGCTCACTTCAGCCAAAATCATCCAGCGTTTTTAGAGACACTCTTCTGATGTGAGGGTGCGGGCCTTGTGTGGGAAATCCCCAATGAAATTTTTAAAGACCTTCGCGGGCAGTTGGGGTGAGGCACTCTCACAATGGGAGCATAACCCTAATCTTTCGCAGGCTAAAGGTCTAACGGCTACCTTGCTGTGAATCCTTGCCTTTTCCTCACTTTTCCCTTAAAATATCCCTATGCCAGGAAAACT
>CAYTDX010000088.1:0-5798 GCA_964436655.1 uncultured Caldimicrobium sp. | reverse complement strand
GGGTGACATTTTAGGTTTGCAATAAAGGGTGACAAAATCGCTTTGCAATAACATGCCTTATACAGGCCCTTGACAAAGTGAAAAGACTGGTTAAATTAGAAAGAAATTCCCCGGTAGCTCAATCGGCAGAGCGGTGGGCTGTTAACCCATAGGCTGCAGGTTCGAGTCCTGCCCGGGGAGCTTTATCTGCTTATATTTTATCCCCCGGGTTTAATTCTTGGAAGGTCCTCATAAAAATCGTGAAATAACCCTCCCTTTAAAGGGAGAACCTGATTATTTTAAACCCCTGAGGATAAAAATCAAAACTTAAGACTTTGAGGTGAAAAGATGAATTTGGAAGAACGGGAATTAAAGTTTTTGGAAAAGGGACCTCTTTATCTTTCCGAACTCAGACAGAGGGGTCTCACTGAGCTTTATCAACTGGCTGAGGTCCTTGGCATTGAAAATATCTATACCTTTTATAAAAAAACCGATGTGATTTATCAAATTGTCCAGGCCTTACTTCTCAGAGATGTTGAAATCATTGTTGAGGGCCTTCTTGAGGTTTTACCTGAGGGTTTTGGATTTTTGCGTTTTAGAGACTATAATTATCTCCCCAGTTCAGAGGATATCTATGTCTCACCTCCTCAGATCAGAAGATTTGGCCTAAAAACAGGGGATATCCTCTTTGGGACGATCCGTCAGCCCAAGGAAGGGGAAAAATACTTTGCCTTAGCCAAGATTGAAAAGGTAAACTATCTATCCCCAGAACTTGTCAGAACCAGGACCCCCTTTGACCACTTAACCCCCATTCATCCCAATCAATGGCTACGCCTTGAGACAGCACCTGATAACTATTCAACCCGGGTTATAGACCTTTTCGTTCCTATTGGTAAAGGCCAGAGGGGACTTATCGTGGCCCCACCCCGCACAGGAAAAACGGTTCTCTTGCAGAATATAGCTAACGGTATCGTCAATAACTTTCCGGATATCTACCTCATCATCCTTCTCATAGATGAACGGCCTGAGGAAGTAACGGAGATGCAAAGAATTGTGCCTAAGGCGGAAATTATCAGTTCTACCTTTGATGAACCCCCGCAGAAGCATACTCAGGTGGCTGAAATTGTTGTTGAGAAGGCCAAGAGATTGGTAGAATGCAAGTATGATGTGGTTATCCTTCTTGATAGTCTTACTCGCTTGACCAGGGCCTATAATCTTGTTGTGCCAAGCAGCGGAAAACTCCTTTCCGGAGGTATTGATGCCAATTCCCTTCACAAACCCAAGAGATTTTTTGGTGCTGCAAGAAACATTGAAGAAGGCGGGAGTCTCACTATCATCGCAACCTGTCTCATAGATACCGGCTCCCGTATGGATGAGGTCATTTTTGAAGAATTTAAGGGCACCGGTAATATGGAGATCGTCCTTGACAGAAGACTTGCCGATAGAAGGATCTGGCCGGCTATTGACATCCATCTAAGTGGCACCCGCAAAGAAGAGCTCCTTTTACCTCCTGATATACTGCACAAGGTCTGGCTTTTAAGAAAGGTCCTGGCACCCCTAAGCGCTGTAGAGTGCATGGAATTCTTGATTGAAAAAATGAAGGATACCAAGTCCAATGATGAATTTTTAAGTATTATGAATCAATAAATGAGTTCTTTGCAAAAATCAAGGGTCACAGATTAGGTAGCCGTAAGACCTAAAGCCTGCGAAAAAAAAATCAATAAAAATTCATAAAAAAACTCGCAACCTAAAGGTTGCGGCTACCAAAAATTAAAAAAAAGAACCATAATTTTGCAAAGATCTCGTTTAGATATATCTGAATTTTCGGAAAAAGGGGAGGGTAAAAATCCCCTCCCCTCAAAAGGTCTAATAGGGTTCCTTTTTGGTGAAAATTACTTTCTGAGAGGACTTCCTCCAGAGCTGAGCATACTCATCCTTCTTTCCAAAGGGGAAGTACCAGAGCTCAAATTCAACGACATATTCATAGGATTCAGGTTTTCCCTCCTTAGCAGGAAGGAGAATTCTATAGTCCTCTTTCTTTTCGTCAAGGGGGTGCAGAGCCCAGTCTACAAGTATACCTGATTTGTCATAGGGGCCTCTACCCATACGATCAAGTCTTCCAAGTTGATGAGGTATAGGCATATAAATTTTACTATCCTGATAAACCACCTTTCCATCAGGAGTCTTGGCGGTCACTTCCAGGACCAGCCTATTGGGTGTGGGTCAGCCATCAGGAATGGCATGCCCGGTCTTGTTTTTGATCTCAACCTGGGCATAGATCATGGGCTTTATCACGGCCCCATCTCTCCAGTAAACTGGCCTGGCGTAGGTGTGAAAATCAACAGCCATCTCCTGCATCTTTTTATCTCTGTAGGCCTGAATATTATGTCCAAGGCCACTTTCTCTCATGTGACAATCCTGACAGGTCTTAGCCCCTCCTTTAGCGGCATAACTCCAGAGATAATACCCGTAAAGGGTGGCACATTGAGAGGGTTCATCCAGTTCAAAATTTGGACCCAGCCCGTGACACTGTCCGCAAAAGATGGATTCCTTCATGGTATCCACTTCTTTTATCTTGGGCATCTTGGTAAAGGGATGTTCTCCATTCTTGGAACCATAAACGGTATCCCTTTGAGGATAACCATCCACCCATTTGTGGATCACCGCATTTCTCTGATGACAGATAAGACAATTGATATTTAGTTTTTCAAGTTTCTCAGCCGCCCTATGAGAGGTCTTCTCATCGCCCTTCATATAGTCTACAGCCAATTTGAGAATCTCCTGGGCTACACTATCCTCGGCATCCTTAAGCTGAGGCAAGTGACACTTGGCACAAAGCATAAGATGCTCTACCTTTACATCCTTTAAGTCCCTTACCCCGGAGTGAGGAAAATTTTTAAGCCCCACATTATAGGTTGTAAAAATTGTAGCAATGGTTCTTCCCGTTCCAAAGATTGAACGGGCATGCAGACTCTTTTGCCACTGTTCAGCAATGTCTGCATGACAGGTCAAACACTCCGAAGAATCATACATGGCAATCAACTCATCCACAGTCTTGGCCTTTTTTACCACCTTTGAGGCCTGAAGACTCAAAGGTGCAAAGAGAAACAATAGAACCAGAAAACCCACATACCATCGCACCCTCATAACAGATCCCTCCTTTTATTAAAAATTTTTTAAGATTTTATACAGAAAATTGAGAGGAAGTCAAATAAAATTTTTCAATAAGATTTATTAAGAATCTTAATAAAAAATTAAGCTTCTTAGTGAAGTAGAAGGGGGCAGAGCCTGCCCCCCGGATGAGATTAGTGTTCTATCTGAAAGTTTTCCTTTCCCACTTTTTCCTGAAGACTTACAAGTTCCCAGACATCAAGATAGGGTGTTTCTTTGAAAAGGGCTTCGGGTTTCTCTATCTCAAGAGCGGTCTTGAGGACCTCATCCATACTTTCCACAAGTTCAATCTCAAGTCCTTTCAAGACCTTTGGATTGATATCTTTCAGATCCTTTTCATTTTCCTTGGGAATAATCACTGTCTTTATACCCCCTCTTACAGCAGCAAGAAGCTTTTCTTTAAGGCCTCCAATGGGAAGAACCCTTCCCCTCAGGGTGATCTCACCGGTCATGGCAACGGTATTTTTAATCGGGACCTTCATCAAGGCAGATACTATAGCGGTAGCTATGGTAATTCCAGCACTTGGTCCATCCTTAGGAATGGCTCCTTCAGGCACATGCACATGGATATCAACCTTTTTATAAAAGTCTAAGGGAAGGCCAAGCTGAAGGGCCCTTGACCTGACATAACTCATGGCGGCCTGAACGGATTCCTGCATTACCTCTCCGAGCTTTCCAGTTATCTTGAGATTACCCGTTCCCGGCATTATGACTGCCTCAATCTGAAGTAAGGCCCCCCCGGTTTCTGTCCAGGCCAGTCCCGTTGCAATACCTACCTGGGATTTCTCCTCAGCCAGGCCGTATCTATATCTCGGAACACCAAGGAACTTCTCAAGCAAAGGCATGGAAATCTTAAAGGGCCTGAAGGCCTTCACATCCTTGGCTACCTCTCTGGCTACCTTTCTGCAGATAGTAGCTATCTCCCTTTCAAGATTCCTCACCCCTGCCTCACGGGTATAACGCCTGATTAGTTCAAGAATGATTTTATCACTTAAAGGTACCCATTCAGGTTTGAGCCCATGAGTTTCAAGCTGTCTGGGAATGAGGTAGTGTTTGGCAATCTCAAGTTTTTCCTCCTCGGTATATCCCGGAAGCTCAATTATTTCCATCCTGTCAAGGAGGGGAGCAGGTATGGTATAAAGGGTATTAGCTGTTGTAATAAAAAGCACCTGAGAAAGGTCATATTCAAGCTCAAGATAGTGATCCTGGAAGGAGTGATTTTGCTCGGGATCAAGGACCTCAAGAAGAGCTGCTGCAGGGTCTCCACGAAAATCAGTCCCGATCTTATCCACTTCATCTAAGCAAAACACAGGGTTGATGGATCCAGCCTTTTTCATTCCCTGAATAATCTTTCCAGGAAGAGCGCCCACATAGGTCCTTCTGTGCCCCCTAATTTCAGCCTCATCTCTGACACCACCTAAGGAGATCCTGACGAAATTTCTTCCTAAGGCCTTGGCAATTGACCTTGCCAGAGAGGTCTTACCAACTCCAGGGGGGCCTACAAAACAAAGGATGGGCCCCTTGATCTTATCCACAAGTTTCTGAACGGCAAGGTGCTCAATGATTCTCTGTTTGGGTTTCTCAAGGCCGTAATGTTCTTTATTCAGAAGTTCTTCTGTTTTTGCAAGATCAATGACATCCTTGGTCTTCTCATACCAGGGAAGACTGAGGATCCAGTCTATATAATTCCTGACCACCGTTGCCTCTGCAGACATGGGGGACATGAGACTGAGTTTTTTAAACTCCTTCCAGACAACACTTGACACCTGTTTGGGAAGTTTTTTCTTCTTTATACGCTTTTCAAGCTCAGTAAGTTCACTTTTCCCATCCTCTCTCTCTCCGAGTTCCTTCTGAATGGCCTTCATTTGCTCCTGAAGATAATAGTCTCTCTGATGCTTCTCCATCTGCTTTTTTACCCGCTCCCGAATCCGGGCCTCGGTCCTTATGACCTCAAGTTCTCCCCTCAGGAACTGAAGAAGGCTCTCAAGCCTCTTTTTTACGCTGATTAGTTCAAGAAGTCTCTGTTTTTGTTCAAGTTCCAGAGGGAGGAGAGCTGACATCCTATCCGCAAGCTCAGCGGGATCCTCAACCTGAAGGAGTGCAGAGACTGTCTCTGGGTTGAGCTTCTTGTTGAAATGGGCATACTCCTCAAAGGACTCCTTACAGAGCTTAAAAAGAGCTAAGGTCTCCACATCGGATTCCAGGACCTCGGTTTTAATCTCAATCTCTACCTGAAAATGATCAGGATTGGGAAGATACCTCACGATTCTTCCACGATTCAATCCCTCAACAAGGATCTTCAGGGAGCCATCGGGAAGCTTCAAGAGCTGAACGATCTTACAAAGGGTCCCCACTTTATAGATATCGGCCTCCTCGGGATTATCCTTTTTGGGGTCCTTCTGCGCAGCAAGAAAAAGGAGTTTGTCCTTTCTCTGAGCCGATTCAATAGCCATTATGCTTCTTGCCCTTCCGATGAAAAGGGGAACGGCAGTATTGGGGAAGATGACAATCTCCCTCAAAGGTAAAAGGGGAAGACTGATCAGGCCCTCCTTGGGTTCAGCTTTTTTTCTCATATTTGGGTTATCCCTCCTTGACTTTCTTTTTACTATTAAAAATTAAGATGGGTCTTTCTTTTTTCAAGACAACCT
>CAYTDX010000087.1:3650-5822 GCA_964436655.1 uncultured Caldimicrobium sp. | reverse complement strand
TGCGAATTGACGAGACCAATAAACGCATTGATGAAACCAATAAACGCATTGATGAAACCAATGATCGCATTGATAAGCTATTTTTGGAGGTATCAAAGATCAGAGGGGATCTTAACAGAGCTCTATCTCAGAAGGAAGTGTTTGATGATGTGCTTTTGAGGGTTCAGAGACTTGAGGCCAGAGTTTTAGAAGCAGCCTAATAATTGAAAATCTTCCAGAGGTAGCATAAAAGCGAAATATAAGATTAATGATGTGATAGCCGCAAAACCTTTAGCCCGCGTAAAAAGGTGGTGACTCTCCCTCCTTCCCACTGTGGGAAAAGGCCAAAACTAAGGGGAAAAAGTGGTTAAAGACTGACTTTGTTTAACTTTAGCCTTCTTTTCAAAAAGAGCTGGGCTAACCTCTCAAAATTTGAGGTCAGATCAGAAACCCAGATCTCTGGTTCTCCATTCAACTTAAGGCCCTCTTTCAAGGCTGTGTTTTTCTGAATAAACTCAGCCACTTCTTCAGCCACCTCTGCAGAGGGATCAACCAGTTTAACCCTCTTTCCGGCCTTTTCAGCAATGACCCCTTTTATCAGAGGATAATGAGTGCAACCCAGGATGAGGGTATCTATACCCTTCATCTTAAGGGGTATGAGATATTTTCTGACAATTCTTCTTGTTTCAGGTTTATCAAGCCAGCCTTCTTCAATCAAAGGCACAAGTAGGGGTGCAGGATTGGCCACAAGTTTAATCCCCGGGTCTGCCTCCTGAAAAAGCCGTTGATAAATACCGCTTTCAACGGTTGTGCGGGTCCCAATGAGTCCGATTATCCCTTTTCGGGTAAGCTGAAAAGCCCTTTTAAAGGAGGGAGTGACCACCTCAAAAAAGGGGATCTCCCTAAAGGTCTCTTTAAGCACAGGCATGGCTGTGCTTGAGACCGTATGGCAGGCTACCACAATGACCTGAGCTCCTCTATCAAGGAGAAATTGGGTATTCTCAAGGGCATATCGGGTAACCGTCTCTGCACTCTTTGTGCCATAAGGTGTGCGAGCAGTATCCCCAAAATAGACAATCTTATATTGGGGGATCCTGACAAGTAGCTCCCTTACGACAGTTAAACCACCCAGTCCGGAGTCAAAAACACCTATCATGTCTTCATCCTGAAGTAGTGTTCAAAACTGGCTGAGAGACTGGTCAAGAGGGCTATTAAGAGCACCCATCTGATAAAGGCCTTCCTCGTAAAGGAAGTCTTGGTAAAACGAAACTTGAGACCATTTATAATGATGGTCAGACCAAGGGCATAAAGCCCTGAGCCAAAGAAAATCTTTGCACTTTCCACAAGGCTCTTTTCCAAACTTGAGGGATAGATTCGCAGACTGAAAAGAAACCAGAAAAGGGCTATTAGGCCGTACTTGAAAAGGGTTTTATAATCCTGCATAAAATTATTTTTTCAACCTTAAGTTGACCTTATTCAGGGCTCCCCTTTTAAAAAAGGCAGGTGTCCCCTTGCCCTCACAGACGAGTCTGAATAGAAGCTCGCTATCCTTTACCAAGACCCCTGATAACCAGGTTATCGGTGTATGTCTAAAGACCTCTGGACAAAGAGGGGTACTGGGACCCATAAGAATAACCTCTGGAATCTTTTCAAGATAGGGTAGGTATTCACAAAGGCTCTTATTGGCAAGGGTGGCAGAAGTAATTATTCCTAAGGGCACAGATGGAAGATTTTCAAGGACCCTTTTGTTTTCTTGGATATTTTCCTTTTCAATAACGATAATTTTTCTTACCCGTCCCTGAAGTTTCTGGAAAAGAGGTGGGAAAAAGCCAATCATAAGCACTTCATCCTTGGGTCTCAATCTAATCTGCTCAAGGGGATCCCCAGCTGTAGCCTCCCTGAGAACCTCCTTACGATGATTAAAAAGGGCATTCATGATGGCAAGAGATAAGAAGACCTCAGGTCCAGGTGGAGATAGATAGCCCTTTACCAGAAGATCTGCCAGGCCCTTCCAATAGGAGGCATCACTTTTTTCACAGCAGGAGCTCAAGAAATCTCTATCCACAAAGGCAAGGCCGGCCCCTCCCCTTTCTATATCTGCCAGGGCATAGTGAAGCCCAAGGACCACCCTCTTTACCCGTTTGGCCCTGGCAAGACTTATGGCCTTTTCCACCAACTCTTCATAAAGAAAAC
>CAYTDX010000087.1:0-3550 GCA_964436655.1 uncultured Caldimicrobium sp. | reverse complement strand
CCTTTTCCACCAACTCTTCATAAAGAAAACCCATTTTAATGCACCCTGAAGACCCTTTTCAAAAGGGCCTGAGATAACTTTTTCAACTCCGATTTCCCCCAATCCGTAGCTACAATCTCACTTAAGACCTCCCTTTCAGCAAGCTCCTTTAAAAAGGGAAGCTCAAAGAGAAGGGGAGCCCTTGTCTCCTTTAAAAAATCCTCAAAGGAGCTATTTGCTCCAAAGAGATCACCCATGTTTTTCACCACCCCTAAAAGGGGTATCTTTTTTTCTTTTAGGATGGTAACTGTGCGAAGGCTATCAGAAAGAGCGAGTTTGTGAGGGGTGGCAACCAGTATAAAGCCATCGGGAAAATAAAGATCCAGCATGGTCAAAAAGATATCCCCTGTTCCAGGAGGCAAATCAAGGATCAAGAAATCAAGGGGACCCCAGAGGACCCTCTGGGTTAATTCCTGAAGGAGTTTTCCTGCCATAAGCCCTCGCATAAAAAGGGGCTCTTTTTCCGTAAGCATAAAAGATAGGCTCATGACCTTTATCCCATCAAGAGTGACCGGCTTATATCCTTCTGGATCTCTTTCAGGAAAAACCCTCTCCGGGCTTAAAAGCAAAGCACTATTTGGCCCATAAAAATCAAGGTCAAAAAGCCCCACTGAAAAACCTTCTTCTTTTAAGGCAAGGGCAAGGAGGACCGAAAGGGTTGTCTTCCCCACACCACCCTTTCCACTTCCTACCGCAAGGATAAATCTCACCTCTTTGAGAGGGGAATGTTTGCGAAAATCCTTAAATAATCTCTCCACTTCAGGGGAGAGGCACTCTTGAGGTCTCTCCATCCTTAGAGCTCCCGTAAGCCAAGAACATCAAGCATGTTATAAACCCCCGGAGCCTTGCCCACTACCCAGAGAGCTGCCCTCAGGGCCCCTCTGGCAAAGGTCTCCCTTGAACTTGCCCTGTGGATTAACTCAATTCTTTCTCCGATTCCAGCAAACATAACTGTATGCTCTCCCACAATATCTCCACCTCGGATAGTCTGGATACCGATCTCCAGAGAGGGTCTTTCACCGATAATTCCCTCCCGACAAAATCTGAAGTGTTCTTCACCTCTTCCAAGGGCCTTGGCTATAGCCTGAGCCAGTTTAAGAGCTGTTCCACTGGGGGCATCCTTTTTCAGGCGGTGATGGGCCTCAATTATCTCAATGTCGTATCCCTCAGAAAGCACCTTAGCAGTTACCTCAACAAGCTTGGTAAGGAGATTTACACCGGTGCTCATGTTATAATCCTGCACAAGGGGGAAACCCCTTCTTGCAAGTTCGTGGATCTCAGCAAGCTCCTCCTTTGAAAACCCCGTCGTTCCAAGCACCATGGCCTTCCCGTATCTTGAATTGATCTGGGCGTGCCTGAGACTGGCCTTGTGAAAGGTAAAGTCTATAAGGACATCCCCCTTTTCAATCACCTTTTCCAGGGAATCCTCAATCCGAAGGCCTGTTTTGGGAAGCCCAATCACCTCACCAAGGTCTTTTCCCACAAAAGGGCTTTCAGGGGCCTCAAAGGCTCCCGCCACATCCATCTCAGGATGCTGAAAGATAAGCTGACAAAGGGTCTTCCCCATGCGTCCAGCGGCACCAGCCACTATAACCTTTACTGGCATAGTCTTCCCTCCTCTCTTTCCTTTTTATAAAAGGCCTTTAAGTGTTTTTCAAAGACCTCCCAGAGCCGTTCATCCATCTCCTTTTTCTCTATAAAGTTATAAAACTCCCGAAATAAAGCCCTCTCGTCAGGGCGATTCTCCCTCAGATCTACCCCTACCTTTTCCTCAATCTGAAACTCAGCCCCCTCTTCTTCAACATACTTAAGGTCAAGCAAATTTGGAAAGACCTCCTTCAATTTTTCATAGGCCCCATAAATGGGCAAAGGGTCTTCCAGAAGGACCTTGACATAGGCATTTGTTCTTTCCCTCTGCAAGAGCTCCTCAAAGAACCCTTTAAACACCTTTAATTCGTAGGGAGGGGAAAGGGTAATAAATTCCGAGGTAAGACTGGAATCTTTCCACTCCAAGAAAAGGAGGCCCCTTTTTTCTGAATAGGTCTCAAAGGAATAGGGAAGAGGGGCACCGGGATAGAAAAATCTATCCTCATAGACCTGGTGCCGGTGAAGATGACCAAGAAAGAGGGCCTCAAAGGGGGAAAAAAGTCTTTCAGGAAGCAGATATTCCGAGGCATATCCCCGGATCAGGAGCTCCTCTCCACAGAAAATAGCTTTATCAATGGCAAAATGGGATACCAAAAAAGCCGGCCCCTTGATCTCTATCCGGGAAAGCAATTCCTCCATAAGGCCAATAAAGGTTAGTTCCTCAGAAGAGAAGGAAAATCCCAGGGTTAGAGCCTTTTCAAGGAGTTCGTAAAGGGGAAGATAGGGCAGAAGATAAAAATTTAGCCTTTCCCCCCTTTTCCCTTGACAGACAAAGGGTTGGGGGAAAAACCTCAGATCATCAACAAGGTAAATTTCTGCCTGCTCAATAAAATATTTGTGCAGAGAAGACCTTCGGGAGTCATGATTCCCAAGGATAAAAAGGGAGGGAATTTTAAGGTCCGAAAGCCTTCTCAAAAGGTCTTCATAAAAAAAGAGGGTCTCCTGATCAGGAAGGGGCTTATCCAAGATGTCCCCTGCCACAATAAAGACATCCGGTCTTACCTCTCTCAGTAAAGGGAAAAGGGAGTTTTCAAAAAAAAGGGCCTGCTCGGAGAGAAGTTTCTTTTGAAAGATATTCTTTCCAAGATGCCAGTCTGAACTCAGGAGTATTCTCATTTTTTGTTGAGGGCAAGCAAAAAAAGCTCTTTGCTTCCCTTACGGGTTGCCTTTGGTCTCAGAATTTTAACACCTTGAAAGATTTTTTCAAATTCTCTGCGAACCCTGGAAAGTTCCGGTCCATCAAAGACCTTTACAAGAAGGGTGCCCCCCTTTCGCAAAAGGGTTTTAGCAAGTTCAAGGGCCCTAAGGCTGAGTTCAACGGACCTGAGATGATCCCTCAACTGGATTCCCGTGGTCTTGGGGGCCATGTCACTGAGAATAAGGTCAAACTCACTGAAACCAAGTCTTTCAAGGTCTTCTTTGGAGAGCTCAAAGACATCTTTTTGAAGAAAGGTAAAGAGGGTGGAGCTAAATTTCACTGGCTCAAGATCAACCCCCACCACATGACCTTTAGGACCTATGACCTCACAGACAAATTGAGACCAGGAGCCAGGGCTGGCCCCGAGATCAAGGACCACAGAGCCGGGTTTTATAATCTTAAATTTTTCCTGGATCTCCTTGAGTTTAAAGACCGAACGAGCCGGATACCCCTTAGCCTTGGCAAGCTCTGCCCATTTATCAAACCAGGGATTTTTCTTGGAGGTCTTCATGGATACTATAAAAAACTCAAATCCAAACTTGTCAAGAGAAGTGGTTTACTAAAACTGAATCCCTAAGAACCAACCTTTTTCCTTTAAGAGAAACTTATAACATTAGCTTTGTTTGAGATCAATGGGTGGGATGAGCCTTCAAGGAAGTAGGTATT
>CAYTDX010000086.1:0-5861 GCA_964436655.1 uncultured Caldimicrobium sp. | reverse complement strand
AGCTTGCTGTAGATATGGTGTGGGAGATAATTCTGTTCATACAGCTCTTCCGCAACCTTAAGAGACTCTGTGACAGAAGCTTTCTCAACAACCTCTCTAAGCCTGTCGACGGCTTCAAAATGATTCTGCAGATAGCGTTTGATTCCGCAGGCGAGAGTGTAGGAGGTGGCCCAGGTATCCGCCCCGGCCATGCGTCTATCACTTAGAATTATTCTTTCATCAAACCCTTCGAAGGATATTCTTGGCACATATTTGCTTTCTTCACGTGGCTCCATGAGGTCTGCCATTATGGGGACGAGCTTGGGCTCGGGGCCCATGGTCATCGCCACGATTTTTCCCCCAACAGTTTTCTTAACATAGTAAGCGGCCTCGACTGCTTTTACGTCATGTGGGTTGAGGACAAGCTCCATCTCCTCACGACGTAGAACACCCGAAACAGTCACAACCTGCGTGGTTTTGGCGGGAACTCCTTTGACGAGACAGATTATCAACATGTCAGTCTTCCTCGTTAATTTCTGGAGTTTACTATTTAACTTGTTTTTTCTCTCCACAGGATAGCAGTGAATCTGTCGAAGTGAACCTCGGATTCGCCGAATTGATTTTTCTTTATCAGTGGAAAGACCAAGGTTAGCGGTTCTCCTTCTTTTAGCTCGTTGACTTTCTCCGATATTGGGCCCCATGCGGCTCCGCTGTAGATTTTGTCTCTAACCTTGAGCCAGAAGCGTATTAGCTGTCGTGCGCCAAACCGTGTCTCAACCATGGATAGCTGTGTTTTCCTCAGGAGCTCCGCCTGTAGACAAACGTCGACAAGTCTTCCGTCAAAAGATTCAAGCTCGCCTCCAAACAAAGGCAACTCTCCAAACTCACTCGACTCGTCTACATGCTCATAGTTTTCACAGTAGATGTGTGGCACGCTGCTCAAGTCGAGAACAAACACGTTTCTGCAAAAAACATCATGAGAAACGTTCTCCAGCTGGGGCGCTCTGTAAAGTTTTTTCCCGTCCCATAGGACGGTGACTCCGTCGAAGCAACGTGCCACAGGACGTGCCCTAGCATTCCCCGCTTTTTCCAGCACTCGTTCAACAAGTGAATTGTCTTCGCCAACATACTCTATGCATGTGTCGTAAGATGTGAAAAACTCCTTTCCGCGGCGCTGGAGGTTGGCGGCTACAAATTTCTTCCCGCGGGCGCCTATGAAAAAAGAAGCATGCTCTCTATATGCATGAAGCAGGTAAATTCTTTCTCCATCGGTGACAATCACATCGTTCAAAATGATTCCGTCTCCGCTTTCCCGTGGGCCTGTGTCATAAACAACAACACCCCAGGTGTCAGAGCTCTCATCTTCGGCGGCCTCATTCAAAGGCTTCACAAGATTTTCAAGAGGAGGGATGTCTACTGCGTCTTTCTTTATGACTGTAGTGGGAGACATACGGATTGTTATCCTGTTGTTTTTCCTGACTACGGTGCAGCCGTGGGCGGCCAGAACATCTCCTACCCGTATCTCCCGCAGAACATCTGCGACGTCTCCCAAAACTTCTACCGAGCCTGTGCCGTCTGATAGCTTTAGCACGATGTATGCTCGTCCATCCTGCGAGACACCAGTCCTTTTTCCGACAACTCTTCCAACGATGTTGATGTTTTGAAGACCTGGAGTGATGTTTTTCAGCTGGAGATATTCGCCGAAGTCCTTCTCTGATATGAGCTCCTGAGCGATTCTCATCTCTTCGAGGATTATCAACAGGGCTCCACGCCTCGTTAGAAAAGGCGAGCTCCGAAGCTTCTCATCAACCATTTTGTCTAGAGCCGACTTGTCCAGCGAAGGGTTTCTCTCAAGGATTGCTCTCTCGAGGTCTTCTTCGCGCATCCCAGAATAAGTGCCCATGATTAAATAAAAACCAGCTTTGCATAAGGTCTTCTGAAAATTCTTAAATACTGTATTCATGCTGATTTTTTGAGGTGCGTGGAGTGGCTGGAGGTGGACGTCTTCCAGAGAGGTGTTGGCCTTCCAGCTGGGCGCAGCGTTTAAGCCCAGCCTATTAGGCGAAAACAAGCTCGAGACATCCATATTTTATGCGAAGGTTTTGACACGGCTTGGATACAGGTACCTCGTAGTCGACTCGGAAAGAGCTGCTGATGACTTGTCGTTGAAGGATTTCGAGCAACTTATCTCGGTCTGTAAACTTCTCGGTTTCCCGGAGCCGGTTATCACTGTTCCTGTTAGGCGCAGCGATTGTTGGGAAAGGCTTGACACTGTAATCGATGTGTTGGGCCAAGAGGGGTTCGGTGGTGTTTGCCTTGTCGCAGGAAACTCCGCATACCTTACAGCGGAGGAAAAATCGCGGAGGGCAGGCAGGTTGTTGCTCGAGGCCGCGGAAGCATTTCGTAGAAGATGCCGGTTTAACCTGTTGATGGTCGGGACCGAGCGTGTCGAGAAAACGGCGGCGAAAATAGCGGCGAATTACCGGGCCGTCCCAGTGATGCTCATGACACCCCGCCTACTCGAGGAGACAAGGCTTTATACTCTTAATGGTTTACGAAAAGCTGTTTATGTTCCCTACTTTTTCGGCGAAGAGCTGCCGAGAGAGGTGGCGGAGAAGGTTAATGCCTATGTCTCGAGACGTGTCGGAAACAAAAACATAGATGAAGCGTGGCGGCAGTTCGTATACACAGGGCCACCCGGCGAATTCGCCCAACTACTGCGGAATTTGTCTGAGAACAACATAGACATCTTCATAGGCTATCCGCTGGACAAACGTGTCAAACAACTGACTGCTCTCTCTAGGGCCGCGACAAGCTTATCAACGGCTTAGTCCTGACAACCGCTTTGCGGCGACGACCTCTAACATCAACATATACCTCGTAACCATCAACCTGAAGCGAGGGCGGAAGATACGCAAGGCAAACCCCCCTGTTAATCATCGGCGATAGACAACCGCTTGTCACAACACCAGCCTCAACATCCCCCACATACACCTTGTAGCCCGGCCGCGGCACACCCTGGTCCACCATCTCGATTAATGAGAGTTTTTTGACTGGGCCTGTGGCTTGTTTTTTCTCCAACGCCTCTTTTCCGATGAAAAACGGTTTATCCATTTTGACAGCCCAGAAAAGCCCCGCTTCGAGTGGGTCGTTTTTCTCGTCAAAATCTTGACCATAAAGCGGGAAGCCTGCCTCTATTCTGCAGACGTCGCGGCAAGCCAGCCCGCATGGCTTAACTCCTTTTTCCGTAAAGAATGACCAAACTTTCTCATAGAGCTGCTCTTCTCCGCATAGAGTCATCAACTCGTATCCGTCTCCTCCCGTGTAGCCGCTTCGTGTCACCAGTAGCCTGCAGTCGTCCACGGTCCTGAACCCGCCTTCAAACCACTTAAAACCAGAAACAGCACCAACCAGGCTCGAAACATAAGAGGACGAATGTGGGCCCTGCACAGCGAAGAATGCGCTGCTCTCCGTGATGTCTTCAACCAACACCTCGCCATCCATTTTTTCCCTCAACCACCCGAGCACACGGTTCCTCGTCAAGGCGTTTGAAACCATGAGATAACTATCATCCGTCACCTTGTAGACCGTCACATCGTCTATGATGCCTCCATCCATGTTAAGAATCAACCCATACTTCATCCGCCCGGGCTTCAGCTTCTCGACATCTATTGTCAGAACCTCTTGCAGAAACTTAGTAGCATGTGGCCCGGAAATCTTAGTTCGAGTCATGTGGCTTATGTCAAATATGCCAGCGTCTTTTCTAACGGCTTCGTGTTCCTCGCGGAGGGAGGAGAAGGTGATTACAGTCCGCCAGCCAGCGAACTCACCCAGCTCCTTCGCAGTCTTCTCATGAAAATCAAGTAGAGGTATCTTGTTCATTCTTTCTCCTCCTCTGCATACGTATGCTGAGGGTTAAGTGTATTGGGTGGGAGGCCTTGGCCTCGTTTATGCGGCCAACCGATGTGTTGTGGGGCGCCGACTTGACAAGATGGGGAGATTCATAACATTCCTGCACCACCTTGGACAAGACTTCGTAGAAATTGTCCAGCGTTTCTTTGCTCTCTGTCTCTGTCGGCTCAACCATGAAAGCCTCCTCAACAATCAGTGGGAAATATATCGTGGGCGCATGGACACCATAGTCGAGGAGACGTTTAGCGACCTCAAGCGCGCCTAGCCCTGTCTCTTTTCTCAGCTTGGCGAGGCTAACCACGAACTCGTGTTTCCTTGGACGTGATGGGTCGTAGGGAAGTGTGACGCCCCGCAGCTGCCTCACCTTGCTCAGCAAATAATTTGAGGCTGTGACTGCGTAGAGGGCTGACCGCCTCAAACCTTCACCGCCCATCGCAAGAATGTAAGCGTATGCACGTAGGAGAACCGCGAAGTTCCCGGTGAAAAGCTTGACAGGACCTATGCTCGATGAACCCCCGTTGTCCAACACATATCGGCCGTCGCCGTTTTTCACAACTCTCGGCGGAGGCAAGTATTTAGCTAGCTTGGCGACGACTCCGACTGGGCCTGCTCCGGGGCCTCCTCCTCCATGGGGTGTGGAGAAGGTTTTGTGAAGGTTGAGATGGACTATGTCGAAGCCCATGTCTCCCGGCCTCGCGACGCCTACTATGGCGTTGAGGTTTGCACCGTCATAATATAGCAGGGAGTCGTTTTGATGCATGATTCGGACAATATCCTCGATGTCTTTCTCGAACAATCCTACGGTGTTGGGGTTTGTCAGCATGATGCCGGCTATGTCGCCGTCCACCATTTTCTCGAGCATCTCGAGGTCGACGCATCCATCTTCGCGTGTTCTCACAACCGATACCTCGAAGCCCGCCATGGCTGCGCTTGCGGGGTTTGTTCCATGGGCTGAGTCTGGGACGATGATTTTCGGCCTCGGCTTACCCTCTTTCTCACTATGGTATGCTCTGATGATTAGGCATCCAACCAGCTCCCCGTGTGCGCCTGCCGCTGGAACCATAGAGAAAGCATCCATGCCGGTCAACGTCTTCAGAGCCTGCTCAAGGTTGTATAAAATCTCGAGACACCCCTGCACGGTTTCCGCTGGCTGGAGTGGATGAATGTCGGCCACCAGCTCGGCCAATTGGTTGTTGACTACGGGGTTGTACTTCATGGTGCAGCTGCCGAGTGGATAGAAGCCTGTGGATATGCTGTAATTCATCTGGCTTAGGCGGGTAAAGTGCCTCACCACAGTCAGCTCGGAGAGCTCTGGCAGGTTCAGGTTGTCTCTGAGAAGTTTTTTCGGAATTTTGCCGAGGTTTCTCTCACCCGCTTCTCTAACCATTTGTGGATTGATTGGCGCCGTGAACCCTGTGACGCCGGGCCTCGACAACTCGTAGACGAGTTTCTCATCCCAGCAAGCCTGTCGATACATTAAGCCACCTCCTTCAGTGTCTCCACATATTCCTGGATGTCCTCGACGCTATGCACCTCGGTTACACATGTCAGCACTCCGTCGCCCAGCTGTGGAAAATCCTCTCCTATTCTGATGCCGCCAACTATGCCGACGTTGAGAAGCTTTGACAACAGTTTTTCAGATGAATGCCCTTCTTTTCTGTAGGTGAACTCCATGTAGTGTGGAGCTTTGAGCAGTGGCGCCTTTACCCCGTCCACTTTCTGAAGAGCTTCGATGAAGTAGCATGTTTTTTCGAAGATGTGGCGGGCGAGTGATTGTAAACCATGTTTGCCAAGAAGCGCTAAATATGCTGCGGCCGTTATGGCGCAGAGGGCCTGGTTGGTGCATATGTTTGAGGTGGCTTTTTCCCGTTTGATGTCTTGTTCGCGGGCCCTTAGCACCATCGTGAAGGCTCGTCTCTTGTCTCCGAGTGTCTCAGCCATCCCCACCATCCGGCCCGGCATACTGTGGA
>CAYTDX010000085.1:0-6034 GCA_964436655.1 uncultured Caldimicrobium sp. | reverse complement strand
TATTGATAAATACCGGCATTGACTTTGTCAAAACCTCAACGGGTTTTTCAGGAAAGGCCACTTCCCTTGAAGAGGTAAGGCTTTTAAGGCAACTTTCCCGGGGAAGAATAAAAATTAAGGCCTCAGGCGGTATAAAGACCCTGAAGGAGGCCCTTTCTTTTATCTCTGCAGGGGCAGATGTGCTTGGCACAAGCTCTGGTTATGAGATTCTGAAGGAATTTGAAAGGAGCGCAAAGGAGGTTGAAGATTCAGAGGTCATAATTTATGTAGATGGCTGTTCCTTGGGAAACCCTGGACCTGGAGGGTATGCTGCCTTAATCCAGACAAAGGGAGAAGAGCAAATAATCAGCGGAGGGGAACCAGAGACCACTAACAATCGCATGGAGCTTATGGCTGTGATAAAGGCCCTTTCATACCTCAAGAAGAGAAGTAAAATTGTTGTACATGCCGATTCTGAATATGTTATAAAAGGGGCAACAGAGTGGCTGCCAATCTGGAAGAAAAAGGGCTTTAAAACCTCCGAAGGCCATCCTGTCAAGAATCAGGATCTCTGGAGAGAGCTTGATAAATGGCTGGTTTATCATAATGTAGAATTTGTGAAGGTTACAGCCCATTCAGGGCATCCTGAAAACGAAAGGGTGGACAGAATAGCCAAGGCAGAGGCCAAAAAATGGAAGAAAAACTCTTAATAGGGATCACCGGGGCAAGCGGATCCATCTATGCCTTATATCTTTTGGAGACCTTAAAGACCTTGAAAGTGCCCTTTGAGATTATCATAACCGATGCCGGAAAATTAGTTTTTCAACACGAACTTGAAAGACCCTGGGAAAGCCTCAGGGAATTTACGGATAGAGTTTATGAGGAAAGGGAAATATCAGCTCCTCCTGCCAGTGGATCAGCCCCCTATAGGGGACTTGTAATAATTCCCTGCAGTATGGGGACATTAGCAGGTATTGCCACCGGACAGGCAAGAAATCTTCTCTTGAGAGCCGCAGATGTGATGCTTAAGGAGAGAAAACCCCTTGTGCTTGTGGTGAGGGAAACCCCTTTAAACCTTGTTCACCTGCAAAATATGCTTTTATTGACCCAGGCTGGAGCGGTAATTTATCCTGCTATGCCTGGCTTTTACAATAAGCCCTCTTCCTTAGAGGAATTATTGGGACAATTCACCGAGAGGCTCACTCAATTTTTAAGGCTTTCTGAGAATTCAAGTCCCTGGAAGGGCCTGGCTGTCTGATGAGGAGAGAAACCGCCCTTCATCCACCAAGGGAAAAAGAGTAGCCCTAAAAAATTTCAAATTAGCCCTTGATATTTTTGAGAAAGTGGTTTATAAAAACACAAATTGACTTGGAGATTGCCTTAAAAAACATGCTCATAAGGAGGTTTAAGAATGAGGATTCTTGAGGACAGGCTCTATACGGAAAATCACCTCTGGGTAAAAAAGGACAAGAAAAAGGTAGTTAAAGTGGGAATTACGGACTTTTTTTCGGCAAGAGAGATAGAAATCATCAATGTGGATCTACCTGAGGAGGGTGAAGAATACGAAAGAGATGATGTTTTTGGAAGTCTTGAGAGTATTGAAGAGGAGTTTAATCTCATTATGCCTGTTTCTGGAATCATTGTCTCGGTGAATGATAAGGTTCTGGATGATGTAGATATCCTGAATGAGGACCCCTATGAAGAGGGCTGGTTAGTAAAGATTGAGATGACCAATCCCTCTGAGCTGGACGATCTCCTCCCAGCTGAGGATTATGAGTTGAAAATTTCTGAAGAGTTTGAGGAGGTGATACCGGAAAAGGTTTCTGAGGAGGAAGAGTAGATGCTGGCACTGGTTTTCCCTGGCCAGGGTTCTCAGTATCTTGGAATGGGCAAAGACTTCTGGGAGGCCTTCCCAAAGGTAAAGGAAATCTTTGCTTTGGCCGAAGAGCTGACCAAAATTCCAGTAAAAAGACTTGCCTTTGAAGGCCCTATGGAAGAATTAACTCAAACAGAAAACTTACAGGTTGTCTTAACTACTGTGAATATCTCTACTTTTGAGGCCTTTAAAGAGGCCTTAGGAGAGAAGTTTAAAGAGATGATCTCTTTCACCGCTGGCCACAGCCTTGGAGAATTCAGTGCCCTATATGCCAGTTCAGTCCTGAGTCTTGAGGATACCCTGAGGGCTGTTAAAAAAAGAGGAGAGCTGATGGGAAAGGCCGGTGGAGAAAGGGCCTCTGGAATGTATGCGGTCATTAATTTCTCTGAAGAGCGTCTCAGGGAAATCCTTTCCCAGAGCCAGGGCCTTGTCTTGATTTCAAACTATAACTCTCCACGACAACTCGTCATAAGTGGAGAAGAACCGGTGGTTACTGAGGTTGCCGAATTGGCCAAAAAACAGGGGGCTAAAGTGGTTAAGCTCAAGGTCAGTGCTGGTTTTCACAGCCCCCTTATGGAGTCTGCAGAAAGAGAGTTTGCAGGACTTCTTGGGACTCTCAAATTTAAGGATGCCCTTATACCTCTGGTGAGCAATGTCTCCGCAAGGGCCGAGAGCTCTGCCGAGAGGATAAGGGAGTTAATGCAAAGGCAGATGACCTCCCCTGTGCGCTGGATTGAGGTTGTGGAGTTTATTTATGCCCAGGGTGTCTCAACCTTTGTTGAGCTCGGCCCCAAGCAGGTTCTTAAAGGACTTATTTCACAAATCCTTCAGGATAGATCTTTTAGATGTTACAATATTGAAACCTTAAGTGATCTTGAAAGCTTTACTAAAGACTTCTCCTGAGATGAAGATAAGAATTCTTGAGGATCGCTGTAAAGGTTGCGGGCTTTGTGTGGAATTTTGCCCGAAAAAGGTCTTAGCCTTTTCTGGCAAGAGGAATCTTCAGGGATACAAGGTAGTTTATATGGCTGCCCCTGAAAGGTGTAATAGCTGTGGAATTTGTTTTCTTATGTGCCCTGAGGTTGTCTTTGTTGAGGAGGAGACCCCTTGAAAGGGAAGAAACTACTGGTAAAGGGAGTTGAGGCCATTGCCCTTGGTGCCCTTGAAGGAGGGTGTCAGTGTTATTTTGGTTATCCCATAACCCCTCAAAATGAGATCCCCGAATTAATGTCTGTTGAACTCCCCAAGAGGGGAGGGGTCTTTCTGCAGGCTGAATCTGAGACCTCAGCCATAAACATGGTGCTTGGGGCAAGTGCGGTTGGAGCAAGGGTTATGACAAGCTCATCCAGTCCGGGGATCTCCCTTATGAGCGAGGGGTTTTCCTATATTATAGCCCTTGAGTTACCCTGTGTAGTGGTTAATGTGATGAGAGGAGGGCCAGGCCTTGGGGGGATTGAGGCCTCCCAGGGAGATTACTTTCAGGCCGTCAAGGCCCCGGGGCATGGAGATGGGCGTTTTTTGGTGCTTGCTCCTTACACCTGTGCTGAGGCCTATGAGCTTACTGCCAGGGCCTTTGAGCTATCCGAGAAATATCGCAATCCCGTGATGATCCTATCAGATGCCATCCTCGGGCAGATGAAAGAGCCCTTAGAGGTAAAACCTTTAAAAATCAAAAACTTTCCCAAGGAAGATTGGGCACTAACAGGGGCTAAAGACAGACCCTCTCGCACTATAAGGAGTCTCTTTCTTGATTCAAAGGAGCTTGCTGAGAGGAATCTAAGATTAAAGAAAAAATACAAAGAAATGGAAAGGGAGATCCGTTTTGAGAGACTGGCAGAGGGTAATGAGGAGATTATGGTAGTTGCCTTTGGCTCTATGGCCAGAATCTGTAAAGAGGCGGTTCTTAATCTTAGAAGCAAGGGGTATGGAGTGGCCTTTTTTAGACCCATAACGCTATTCCCTTTTCCCAGGAAGGCTCTTTGTTCTACCATTGATTCAAATAAGAAAAAAATGAAGGTCCTCGTGTTTGAGCTAAACTGCGGGCAGATGGTTGAGGATGTGGCAGGTGCCCTTTGTGGCAGGGCTGAAGTTCAATCCAGGTTTTATCCTCCAAGCCTTTTGCCCTTTCCGGAGGATGTTGAAAGGGAGATCAAAAAATGCCTGAGCTCTTTAAGTTTCCCCAAATCCTGAAAAAGACCCTTTTTCACTATTGCCCCGGGTGTCATCATAGTATTATACATCGGCTCCTCTGTGAGGTTATTGATGAGCTGGGTATAAGGGATAAGACTGTTGGGCTTGCCTCCATTGGGTGTGCCTGTTTCCTTTATTTTTACATTGATGTGGATATCGTTGAAGCTCCACATGGGAGGTCCTGCTCAGCTGGCACTGGTATAAAGAGGGCCCGTCCTGATTTAATAGTTTTTACCTATCAGGGAGATGGGGACTTTGCAGCCATCGGCCTTGGAGATAGCCTCCATGCGGGTTCTCGGGGAGAGAAAATTACAGCCATTATGATTAATAACACCGTCTATGGCATGACCGGTGGACAGGTCTCTCCTACTACTTTACCCATGCAAAAGACCACAACCACTCCCACCGGAAGGGATCCATCAAAGGAGGGTTATCCTCTAAAGGTTGCAGAGATTCTGGCAGGCTTTGAAGGGGTTGCCTTTTGTGCCAGAGTTGCTGTTAATACCCCCCAGAGAGTGCTCCAGGCCAGAAGGGCCCTCAAGAGGGCCTTCCTTGCTCAGATTGAAGAAAGGGGCTTTGGATACATAGAGTTTTTGTCTGCCTGTCCGGTGAACTGGAAGATGGACCCCCTCTCTGCAACTAAACATGTGGATAAACTGGCCGAGGTTTTCCCTCTTAAAGTCTTTAAAGATTTTGAGGAGTGAGGTAGAAATTGAGGCTTGAGATAATCTTGTCAGGTTTTGGAGGCCAGGGAGTCCTTTTTGCAGGAAATCTTCTTGCCCTTGCAGGTATGTATCAGGGCTACCATGTGAGTTTTTTACCGGTTTACGGTCCGGAAATGAGGGGAGGGACCTGTCACTGCACAGTTATCCTTTCTGATAAAGAGATTGCCTCTCCTCTTGTCTTTGAACCGGGTTATTTAGTTATACTTAATCTCCCCTCTTTTTTAAAATTTATTCCCAGATTGAAAAGGAGAGGCCTTGCCATAGTAAATGGTGATCTTGTCAGGGCTAAGGAGATTGAGAACTATTCTGAATTGATAAAGGGAAAGCAGATTATCTCCCTGTCATTGAATTCAATGGCTGAAGAGGTAGGATCGCCCATGTCCTTAAATCTCTGTGCCTTGGGGGCCTTTAATGGGCTTCTTGAGATTATCCCTGAAAGGATCTTCAAAAGGGCCTTGAAGGATATGCTCGGTCAGGGAAAGGCCCATCTTTTTGAGCCCAATCTAAGGGCCTACTTAAGAGGCTTCAAAGAGGTAAAGGGAATTGGCAAAGATTAAGATTGTTATAACCCGTCTTGGGTGTAAACAGGAGGCCATGGTCTTTCTGGATGGGATAGATCTTAAGGGCCTTCCTGAAACCCTGAGCTCAGAGCTAAATGAATTAGCCTCCTTTAAGGACATGGAAGAAGGGACCCTTATCTACTTTTTTCAGGGCACAACCTTTGTTGAAAGGGCCAAAAATTTATTGTTTGAATTTTCGCAGGAAAGAAATATATCTTATGAAGTAACAGAATGAGGGCAGTTATCCAGAGGGTCAAATCAGCTAAGGTCCTGATTGAGGGAAAACCTTATTCGGAGATTGGAGAGGGGCTTCTTACCCTGGTCTGTATTGAAAGGGGAGACACCGAGAGGGCCCTTGAATGGATGGCTGAAAAGATAACGAAATTGCGGATCTTTCCAGATGGCACAGGAAAATTTAATCTTAGTGTAATGGATATAAAGGGTAAGGTTTTACTGGTCTCCAACTTTACCCTTTGCGGAGACCTAAAGAAGGGGACGAGACCGAACTTTAGTTCAGCTGAGGATCCGGAGATTGCAAAGAAAGGGATAGAAAGGTTAGCGGAAAAAATTAGAGAAAGGGGAGTTGAGGTCAAAGAAGGGATTTTCGGGGCCTATATGGAGATTGAACTCATTAATGATGGCCCTGTGACCATTATTTTAGAGAAAGCTTAGTTCCTCCAAGGGCCTTTTCCAGATTGACTCTT
>CAYTDX010000084.1:0-6160 GCA_964436655.1 uncultured Caldimicrobium sp. | reverse complement strand
ACGCGCCCGGAGGGAATCGAACCCCCAGCCTTTGGATTCGTAGTCCAATGCTCTATCCAGTTGAGCTACGGGCGCTCAGTTAAATGATAATATAGTTCAATTTTTTTGAAAAGCAATGGACTCAATCCTGAGTTCTTTGCAAAATTAAATAGTGCTAAGCTAAAGCTTGCGGCTACCAGAACCGCTGAAACCAACTTTCCAAACAGCCCTTTTTGAGGTTGCCTTTTTTAAAATTTTGTATATTATTGAGTTATATGTGCAGGTTTATTCAACCCCTGAGTCAGGGCCTTCTCTTATTAATCTTTTTACATCTCCTAACTCTTTCCCTTTTTGCAAGAGAGATTTCCTTAGCAGAGTTTTTGTCCCTTGCCCTTAAAAACAATCTTGAACTCAAGGCCTTTCAACAGGATCTTAAGGCCTCAGAGCTTGAGAGAGAGGCTGTCAAAGGAGCCTACTTTCCAAGACTTAAGTTGGAAGAGCTTTTAAGTCACAGTGATATTCCTGCTCAGGTCTTTACCTTTAAGCTTAATCAAGAGGAATTCACAGCCAAGGATTTTGAGATAAAAAGATTGAATGACCCAAAGAGCAGAACAAACTTTGAAACCCGTTTGACCCTTGAACTTCCTATTTGGCTTGGAGGCAAAATCCAGGCCCAGGTAAGACAGGCCGAGGCCCATCTCCGGGCCCTTCAGAACTTATACACCCGCAAGGAAGAAGAGGTTCTATCCCGGGTCTATCAGGCCTACCTCTTTGCTGTCCTCTCTAAGGAGGGCATAAAGGTCTCTGAAAGCTCAATTCGTGAGGCTGAAGAACACTTACGAATCTCTAAGGCCCGCTATCAGGCAGGCACAACCCTCCTATCAGATGTTTACAGGGCAGAGGTCTATCTCAACAGAGCCAAAGAATCCCTGGAAAAGGCCAAAAATTATTATAGCCTTGCCAAAAAAAATTTAGAGCTCCTTGTAAATACCTCTCTTGGAGATTTTGAGGTAGAGGAACTAAAAGCTCCTCCTCAAATAGAGGTTGAAAAGGTCAAAAACCTTGCCTTCCAGAAGAGAAAGGATTTAAAGGCTCTGGAAGAGGAGATAAAAAGTCAACAAGAGGCCTACCGGGTTACCCTCTCGGAAAATCTTCCCCAGCTCTCTGCCTTTGCCACTTACTCTCTTCAGGACAGGGATTATCCCTTGGGTTCCAGTGGAAGTGGCTACCTTCTTGGACTTGGCCTTACCTGGAAATTTGACACTGGACTTACCACCCTGAAAAAGGCCCAGGCAGAACTCAAAAGGACCTCTTCCTTAGAGAAAAAATATCTCTACCTCAAAAATAGTATTCTCTTTGAGATAGATAAGGCCCATGTGGAATACCAGAACGCCCTTTACAGATTTAAGAGTGCCGAAAGCCGGATAGAGGCCTCAAAGGAGATGCTTCGCATTATTCAACTGCGCTATCAAAATGGCCTTGCCAAGATGCTTGATCTTCTTGATGCCCAGGCTGAACTTGATCAGGCAAGGCTGGAAAGACTTCAAGCCCTCAAAGACTTACACGAGGCCTACATGCAAATCCTCCTGGCTGGAGGTATCCTCAGGGAGGCTTTATGAAAGGATATCTCAAATATCTGATATTTCTGGGAATCCTGATCCTGGTTCTTCTGTGGATAGCAGGCTTTTTTAGCTCCAAAAGGGAAAGTGTAGAGGTCAAACCAAGGGTTAAAAAGGTCACAGGTCTTAAATTTTCACCCGTTGAAAAAAGAGAGGTTGTGGAGAATGCCTATACAGGAGAAGTAATTCCTGAAGATAAGGCAGAGATAGCAACCAGGCTCTCAGGTAGAGTCACGGCGGTAAAGGTCAAAGAGGGAGACTGTGTAAGGAGCGGGGCCCTGCTGGTTGCCATTGAAGGAACCGAAGTAAGCTCCCAGGTTGAAGCTCTCTCGCACCAGGAGAGACAGTCTGAAGCGAATTATCTCTCCCTTAAGGCAAACTTTGAGGCAAATCGCAGGACCTTTGAAAGGTACGAGAGGCTCTTAAAAGAGGGGGCTGTCACCCCGCAGGAATTTGATGAGGTCAAGGCAAGGTATGAGTCCTCTAAAGAGGCTTTAGAGGCTGCCAGGGCTGGTATTTCAGCTATTAAGGCCCAAAAACGGGCTATTTCCTCACAATTACAATATCTAAACCTGAGGGCACCCTTTTCTGGGTGCGTAATTGAAAAAAAAGTAAATACTGGAGACCTGGCTATTCCTGGTGAGCCTTTGCTTGTTTTGGAAAAGCCACCCTATCAGATCAGGGCTGAAATTCCAGCCAGGTTCTTCAATGAAATAAGCCCCGGCAAGGTCCTTTTTGCCACTGTAGAAGGCCTCTCTGAGAGGATAAAGGCAGAGGTCATTGAAAAAAGTTCAGGCCTCAATCCTCAAACCCAGACCTTTACTATTAAACTCAAGCTAAAGCCTGCCCAGGGCCTAAAAAGCGGGTTAATTGCCAGGGTCTTCATCCCAGAAAAAAGAACTGCCCTTTATGTCCCAGAAAAGGCCATCCTCAGGCGTTATGATCTAACAGGGGTCTTTGTGGTAAAACCTGATAAAACCTTAGAATTAAGATATGTCAAAACTGGTGCCCGAGGGGATGGAGAGATTGAGATACTTTCTGGTCTCAAGGAAGGAGAAACCATAGTTGTTGAAGGCCTTGAAAGGGCCTGTGATCACTGTCTGGTTGAATAGAAGAGGGGCCACTTTTGAAAAACCTTGGATTTACTGCAAGAATAGTTAACTACTTTATTGATTCCAAGCTCACCCCTGTCATTATCCTCGTTACTCTTTTCCTTGGGCTTTTTGCCATCCTCAAGACCCCCAAGGAGGAAGAGCCTCAGATTATTGTTCCCATGATAGATATTATCCTTCAATACCCCGGGGCTGAACCTGAAGAGGTTGAAAAAAGGGTTGTAACCCCCCTTGAAAAGAAGCTCTGGGAGTTAAAGGACATTGAATACATCTATTCTGTTGCCAGACCTGGAATGGCGGTTGTTACCGCAAGATTTTATGTGGGAACAGACCCGGTGAAGGCCCTGGTTGAGATAAATTCCAAGTGGATGTCAGCCCTTGACTTAGCCCCCCCGGGGGTGGTTTTACCTCCACTTATAAAACCCAAATCCATTGATGATGTCCCCATCCTTAGTCTTACCCTGTGGGGAGAAAGATATGATGGATATGCCCTTAGAAGGATGGCTGCCCTCCTGGAAAATGAGATCAAAAAACTGGAAAGGGTGGCTGAGGTAAACTTAATTGGTGGAAAACCACGAGAAATACGAATTATCCTTGATCCGGCAAGATTAGAGATCTTTCGCCTCTCTCCATTAAGGCTTGCCCAGATACTTAAGAATGCCAATGCCCAATGCACCTCAGGAAAACTAAAAGAAAAGAATCAGGAATACCTGCTCCAAACAGGAGAATTTTTCAGATCTAAAGAAGATGTAGAAAACATAGTCGTGGGCATCTTTCAGGGGAGACCTCTTTATCTCAAAGATGTAGCTAAGGTTTCCGATGGGCCCTCTGAGGTCAAAGATTATGTCTTTTTTGGAAGTGGACCAGCAGGTCCCCAAAAGGGTATTCAGGGCTCATCTGAACTCTATCCTGCAGTTACCCTTGCCATCTCCAAGAGAAAGGGCACTAATGCCGTTGAAGTGGCTGAGGAGGTGCTTGAGCTTGTCTCAAAGGTGAGGGGTAAACTTCTTCCCTCGGACCTACATATAACCGTTACCCGCAACTACGGAGAGACCTCCAAGGAAAAGGCCAAGGAACTTCTGGAACACCTTTTTATAGCAACCTTTGCGGTAACCCTCCTTATTGCTGTTGTCCTTGGCTGGAGAGAGGCTGTGGTTGTGGGTATCGCCGTGCCTGTTACCCTTGCCATTGCCCTCTTCTTGAGCATGCTTTATGGCTTTACACTCAACCGGGTCACCCTTTTTGCCCTGATCTTTTGTATCGGAATCCTTGTGGATGACCCGATTGTGGATGTGGAAAACATTCATCGCTGGTTTAAAGCTCGTTTGGCCCCTACTGCCAGACTGGCTATAATTGGTGCGGTTAACGAGGTTCGGGCCCCCATTATCCTTGCCACCTTTACGGTTATTGCTGCCCTTATGCCTATGGCCTTTGTTACCGGACTTATGGGTCCTTATATGAGGCCCATACCTATCAATGCCTCTGTAGCCATGCTCTTTTCCCTGCTTGTAGCCCTCATTATCACTCCCTGGGCAGCTTACAGAATCCTTAAGCCCCCATCAGAAAAGGAAGAAAACCCTGTGGAGGAAGAAGAACTTTCCCGGGATCTGGAAGAGATGAAAAAACGGGAGCTTGAAGAGGAGATAACTCACATAAAAAAAACAAGGCTATTTCAATTTTTTGCTCAGAGTATGTTCCCCTTTTTAAGTTCCTCAAAAAAACGCTATCTCCTCTATGCGGGTATAGTTGCTCTCTTGGTGGCAAGTCTGAGCCTCTTTTACTTCAAGGTGGTTCTGGTAAAGATGCTTCCCTATGACAACAAGAGTGAGGTTCAGATTGTCCTTGATATGCCTGAGGGCACCCCTCTTGAGAGGACCTTAGAGGCTGCAACAGCCATAGGAAGATACCTGCAGAGGGAAAGTATTGTTACGGACATTGAGATCTATTCAGGCACAAGCTCTCCCTATAATTTTAATGGCCTTGTCAGGCACTATTATCTCAGGAATGAGCCCTATCAAGCTGATATTCAGGTGAACCTCCTTGGGAAACACGACAGGAAGGAGCAATCTCACGACTTTGCCAAGAGAATCCGTCCTAAGGTCCAGGAGATTGCAAAGGCCTATGGCGCTAAGTATGTAGCTGTGGTTGAGGTCCCCCCTGGACCACCGGTCCTCTCACCAATAGTTGCCGAGGTCTATGCCCCAGACCTTTCAACTCAGGAAAACTTTGCCCGGAGAGTTCTAAAGACCTTCAAAGATTCCCCTCTCATAACGGATGAGGGCATCTATCTTGAAGATAGGGCTCCAAGATTAAGACTTGTTGCCAAGGAGGAGAAACTCAAGCTGGCCGGTCTTCAGAAGGAAGAGCTCGTTCAAACTGTTAGAGCCCTCTGTGAGGGACTCCAGATAGGGGTCTTTCAGAACTCAGACACCGAACACACCCCCATTCTTTTAAGACTGGACGAGGGTTTTCGCACCCTTGAACTTCTAAGAACCTTAAAGATAATTAATTTTGAGGGCAAACCAGTCCCCCTTACCGAACTTGTAGATATCAAAGAAGACCAGATCCCCTCAAGTATTTATCACAAAAACCTGAGAAGGGTTACCTATGTAATAGGAGATACTGGGGGACGCTATGAGGCCCCAGTTTACGGGATCTTTGATGTGAGAGAGAAGATAAAGGGACTTGCCAACCCCTATGGGGAGGTCAAAGAATTCTGGTTAAGCCATCCCTTGGCCTTAGACAGGGTTGCCGTGAAATGGGATGGGGAGATGCACATAACCCTTGAGGTCTTTAGAGACCTGGGGCTTGCCTTTTTGGGGGCTATCTTTGTTATGTATGTGCTCATTCTGGGCTGGTTTAGGGATTTCAGGATTCCCGGGGTCATCATGGCCCCCATCCCCTTAACACTCTTTGGAATCATTCCAGGACATCTGATCTTAAATTCCTTTTTTACCGCAACCTCTATGATAGGGTTCATTGCCCTTGCTGGAATCATTGTAAGAAATTCTATTCTGGTGGTTGATTTTGCTGAACAGAGGGTCAAAAAGGGAATCCCTCTGGCCTTAGCAGTGGTTGAATCCGCGGCTGTGCGGACCCGTCCGATCTTTCTTACCGCAGCTGGCGTGGTGGTAGGAGCCTTTGTTATCCTCTTTGATCCCATCTTTAATGGACTTGCCATCTCCTTGATCTTTGGGACCATAGGCTCAACCCTGCTATCCCTCTTTCTCATCCCCCTTCTTTACTACGGACACAAATTAAAAACCGGGCAGAAACCCCCATCCCCAGACCTTCTAAAAGAGCAGATCTTTGATTAAATTTCAGATATGACCATAAAAAAGAGGATTTTTCTCCTCTTTACATTAAGCCTTGGACTTATTCTTCTCTTAATCTCCGTAAATATTTACTTTTTTAATACCCTGAGGACGGAAATTTATTTTCTTGAATTTA
>CAYTDX010000083.1:0-6433 GCA_964436655.1 uncultured Caldimicrobium sp. | reverse complement strand
AAGCCCATGATGTTGCTCTATGTTGCTTAGCAGCATGTGCAGGTAGCATACCATCTATGAGAACCTTAGGATAAAGCCTCTCTTCAGGAGCAGGCAGCAGTTGAAGGGTAGCGAGTAAAGGTGATGAATAACCCTACTCATGATTAGGTATTAAATACGGTATGCGATAATTGTGTTGAAGTATGTACAGCATGAAGAGTCCCATAAGGATAGGGATAGTTGGAGGAGGCCAGCTGGGCAAGATGATTGCCATGGAGGCTAAGAGGTTGAGCATGATGGTGAACATCCTAGACCCATCAGATGACTGCCCAGCATCTATGCTTGCTGATGAACTCTTAGTGGCAGGGTTCAACGATGCAGATGCTGTGAATAGGCTGGCAGAGATGAGCGACGTTGTAACCTACGAGATAGAGTTGACAGGTGCTGATCTGCTTGAGGGTCTAGAGAGGAAGGGGTATATGATCAGGCCTCCAGCAAGAGCACTAAGGATAGTGCAGGATAAGTTCATGCAGAAGCATGTACTCAGCAAGAGTGGGATACCAGTGGTAGAGTTCTTCCCAGTTAAGAGTATAGATGATGTACACTCTCTAGCAGGGAGTATAGGATACCCTCTAATGCTTAAGGCCAAGAAGGGAGGTTATGACGGTAGGGGCAACATACTGGTCAAGGGTTATGATGAGAACATGAATGATAGGATAAGGAGGTTCGTCGATGAGAGAGGGGGATGGGATGCTGTCTACGCTGAGAGGTTCGTTGACTTCGTCAAGGAGGTATCAGTGATAGTTGCTAGGAGCAGCAAGGGGGATGTTGTGGCATACCCTGTTGCTGAGAATGTTCATGATGATGGTATATTGGATACAAGTGTCATCCCAGCAAGGATAACAGAACAATTGGCATACAATGCAAGGAGGATAGCGATGGATGTGATACAGGCTCTAGATGGGATAGGGGTCTTTGGTATCGAGATGTTCGTTGCAAAGAACAATAACAGTAGCAAGATAAGTGATGCGGATGGATACTCCATACTTGTTAACGAGGTTGCACCTAGGGTACATAACACAGGGCACTACAGCATAGAGGCGTGTAACGTATCCCAGTTTGAGCAGCATATAAGGGCTATACTCGATCTACCGTTGGTCGAGCCCAGGTTGGTGTGTAAGGCAGCAGTGATGGTGAACATACTTGGGGATAGTAGAGTCAATGGTTACTATGCAATAGAGGGTATAGAGGATATAATGGCTATGGGTGCAAAGGTCCACATATATGGGAAGAGGAGTAACAAGGGTAGGAGGAAGTTGGGGCATATAACCCTGCTAGGTGATGACCTCGATGATACCATAAAGAAGGCCATGCTCATCAGATCAAAGTTGAGGTTGGTAAGTGTATAGGGTGGTTGTATGAATGGTAAGGCTATGGTTGCAGTGATAATGGGCAGTGATTCAGATCTGGAGGTCATGAAGGAAGCCTGTGCACTCCTAGATGAGCTGAATGTTGCATATGAGGTCAGCATAGTCTCTGCCCATAGGACTCCAGAGCGCATGTACGATTATGCAAAGAGTGCTAGGGATAGAGGTATAGAGGTTATAATCGCTGCTGCTGGAGGAGCAGCACACTTGCCTGGGATGGTAGCATCATTAACAACCCTTCCAGTAATAGGTGTACCTATAAGGTCATCAAGCCTCAATGGCTTAGACTCACTACTCTCAATAGTCCAGATGCCCCCAGGTGTACCAGTTGCAACAGTAGGGATAAATGGTGCAAGGAATGCTGCACTCCTTGCATGTGAGATACTTGCAGTAAAGTATGAGGATATAGCAAGGAGGTTGGAGGAGTACAGGAGTAGCATGAAGGCCAGGGTTCTTGATGCAGCAGAGAGGCTGGAGAGTATGGGTTATAGGACCTATATTGAGCAGAAGGGTTCACAAGGGTAACAAGTATATACATTTAGGCACTAGACTATAATAATGCCCAAAGGTTATATACCAAACTGGCAGAGATATACTCATGGGTGTAGTATCATCAAGTGTTGAGGTTAACGTTGATAAGAATGCTGCCTTCAGGTTCATAGCAGACCCAAGGAACATAGAACATGTGTACCCAGATGCTCTACGGTTCAAGATACTCGAGGTTCCAGAGCATATATCCGATGGTTCTAGGATAAGGATGGAGGCTAGGCTCCTAGGCCAGAGGTTCGAATGGTACTCCATAGTGAAGGATTACATGGAGGGTGTAGGGTTCACAGATGAGGCTGTAGGCTCGCCATTCCTGCTATGGAGGCATACACATACTGTAAGAGATGTAGAGGCAGGTGATGGGGATGGTAATGGTAGTGCTCATGCTAGATACCATTCAAGCAAGAGATGCATAATTGATGATAGGATAGAGTTCAGAACCATACTGGGTCCAATCGGGGATATGTTCGCTGAGAGGATGATATCAAGCATGCTTGAGTACAGAAACAATAAGATCAAGTCAGTGCTGGAGGGTAAGAGCATTAATGAAGGAGTGGTGAATTATAGAGATCCGACGATCATAAGCCTTGCAAAGGGTACAGCACTATGCACTATGATGACATTGTTAGGCCTACTTATCCCCATCTATGCTCAAGGCCTAAACGATAGCCTTCTGCTACTCTTCGCCAATGGAGTAGCATGGTTCCTGCTCTGGTTCTTCACACACGACCTGCTCCACCTCGTGATTGGTAGGCTAGTAGGTGTGAGATTCTCCCACTTCTACATAGGTCTATCGAATCTGGTTAGAGCCCTAAGGATAAGCCCAAGGTACAGGATGCTCTTCATAGCCTTGGGCATCAAGATAGATAGAGATGGTAGCAATGCATCAAGGCGTGGATATACAATGATGTACATCTCAGGCCCATTGGCAAGCATGCTCATCCCATTCTATGTGCCATCGTTCATACTACTCAACCATGGTATTGATAACATAGGGTTATTCTTTCTAGCAGTATCGATTATAAACCTAGTGCTGGATGCCGTTATGAGCTCCAAGCATGGTTGTATAAGGAAGGGGGTGAGAGCATTAACGAAGCGTTGATAGGCTTCATAGCAGGGTGCATAACGACTGGGCTGATAAGTGTATTACAGTACCCATTCTGGAGGAGATGGGGCATGCTTGGAGTGCTTGAATGGCATGAGAATCAGTGCTTGATGTCCATGCTCTTAAAGAGGAGCCCTGAGACCCTGACTAGAGAGGGGTTCATACTGCACTTCCTGAACGGAGGGTTAGCAGCACTCTTCTATGCTATAATAGTGGATAGCCTCTTGCTAACAAGCATGGATACAAACCTGCTAGGAGCATCATTTGGTCTAGTGCTATGGATACTTACACTTGCACCCATACACAAACCCATAACAGGTGTATCGATAACGAAACATCCTCTAGGCTACAAACCTATCCTGCTCAGCCTCGTTGCTCATCTGGTCTATGGCCTGATAGTTGCCCATCTAGTAGCGATGTGGTTTGGTTAGAGTCAACCTAATAGACCCTTCATACCTTACAGACCAACATCTTCTAGCAGAGCATAACGAGATACTCATGCTCATCTCTTATCTTAAGCGCTATCCTATGAGATCAGATGAGGCAGATAGGATAAGGATACCAGAGAGGTTCACTCTAGGCAAAGGACACATGCTATTCTTCAAGAATAAGTTACTCTACATAAAGAGAAGGCATGATTCGATAAGGGAGGAGATGTGCAGGAGGGGCTATACCAGTAGGAAGGTTATAAGCATAGAATGTTTCCCTAGCGTGATGTTGAATGACTGGAGGCCAGAGGAGTTGGATGTAAGGATCATCAAGGCTAGGCTCATAGACAAGGTTAAGGCAAAGCCATGGTTCTACACATACTATAAGTGCAAACTCTATCTGGAAGAGCTTGTACATCTTATAGAAATCGCTACTTGGCACTAGTATCATAATTAGCACTAGGTTTATTTGTAAGATCTGCAACATATTACTCATGGCCTATATAAGGATGAAGAGCATACGGGGTATAAAGTATGCATACCTCGTTGAGAGTGTATGGAATAAGGAGAGGAAGCAGCCAAAGCAGAGGACAATAAAGTACCTTGGAAGAGTAGAGAGTATAGACATTAGTGATATACCAGAGGAGTACAGGGACGATCCAAATATAATAAAGTTCCTTAACATGGTTGGAGAGTCAAGGATTGGTCAAGGTTATGAGGGGAGAGATGATCTAGAGGGGATGCATGGTGGTAAAGGTAGGACTAGAACCCAGAACCAGTTGATCATTAGTGAGGACAACAAGGGGATGATAGAGATGTTCTCATCTGGTGATGTGGATGGGTTGTTGAGTATATACAAGGACTTCCTAGAGCGATACAGGCGTAAGGATATGGCACTGCTTGAGTTCTATGAGCAGATGATAATCCCTGCACTCAATGAGGTTGGGCACCTCTGGATGAGGGATGAGCTTGGGATAGCGATAGAGCATGTATGTAGCAATACAATGTTGGGGCTTATACAGGTGATAGAGAACCACAACTCACAGATCATAGGTAATTATGATGTCAAGAAGGGCGATGTACTCATATGTACGCCATATGGGGATCTACATAGCATACCATGCAAGATGGTGGAATCTATGCTAGTGAGTAAGGGCTACAAGGTATACAATATCGCTCCATCCACACCCAGAGAGACCGTGCTAAAGTATGTAGAAGAGATCAAGCCAAGTATAGTGATAGTATCTGTGACACTATCCTCTAGGGCAAAGGCTGCCGAGAGGCTTGTAGGGGAACTACTCAGTAGTTATGGTGATAGGATTACTGTAATTGTAGGGGGTCGAGGTTCAAACGAGATGAGCATTAACCCAGATATAGTAAGGGTAGAGAACCTACGCCAACTCGCCTCGCTACTCTGATTTAGGCACTAATAAAACAATTACCACTATTCTTTATATAAATGGGCGAGGACCTGTAAGCCATGGATATAAGGGTTAAAGGCATGGGTGAGAGGGTGGTAATAGCAGGGGCAGGATACGCTGGGCTCACAGCCTCAGTAGTGCTAGATGATAAGGCTGATCTAACCCTGATAGAGAGGAAGCATTATCATGAGATATTAACCAGAGCACACATGGTTGCTGGGGGCATAGAGTATGTGCAGGAGGATGTGATCCCATTGGGTGAGGTACTCAAGGGTAGAGATACCAGGATAGTACATTCTACCATCAGATCTATAAACCTGAATGAGAGGAAGGTGAGCATATATGCAAACGATGGTACCAAGGATATATACTACGATCATTTCATCCTCGCTCTAGGAGCAGAGGTTAACTACAACGTAAAGGGTGCTAGAGAGCATGCGGTAGGATTCAGGAGTATCGAGGACGCTCTGAGTATATACAGGAGGTTCAAGGGCATGAAGGATGGGGGTAGCATGGTGGTAGTTGGGGGAGGCGCAACTGGCATAAGCCTAGCAGGGGCTATGGCAGAGCTTAGATCTAGGCTAAGGAAGAGGGTGAGGATAACTGTGATAGAGGCTCTTGATAGGATACTAGATGGTTGGGATGGTTATATAGTGGAGAAGGCTAGAGATATACTTGAAGGGAAGAGCGTCGATATACTAACCAGAAGGAAGGTTGTGGAGGTTAGAAATGGTTCTGTACTGCTTGATGGTGGTGAGGAGGTGGCAAGTGATCTAACTGTATGAACTGCAGGCATAAAGGGCGCAACTATAGAGATCATTCCAGAGATCAAGAGGGTTAGAGGAGGTAGGATAGCAGTGGATAAGTTCTCAAGGATAGAGGGCTATGATGATGCATACGCTGTTGGAGACATCTCTGCCTTTAGGCTTGAGGATGATGGCAATAGAAGTTATACCCCTCAACTTGCACAGTTCGCTGTTAGGCAAGGTTACAGGGTAGCAAGGAACATACTCAACATGATAGAGAGTAGAGCGATGGAGCCATTATCGTTCAAGGGGCAGGGGGTAATACTCTCCCTAGGGAGTGAGTGCGTAGGCCTTGTAAATGGTATAATGCTAGAGGGCGAGTTGTGTAGATATGTAGAGGAGTTCATAACATACAACTACAAGAGGATGCTTCATGGAGATGGTTCAGCGTTACTTGCGTATGATGATGATCCAATAGCAAGTATGGTTACTTTCAGCAAGGCACTATCGTATGTATCTGCACGCTACACACTTGCTCTATTGGGTAGATTTTATACCGTAACTACTATGAACGGTCAAGGAGGTGTGGAAAGAGTTGGATATCCTATCCTCTGTACTCTTACAGATGGTATGTAAGAGTTCTAGGAGGTGAGCAGGCTCTGTTAACTTAACCACCATCTATAAGTAGAAATCTACTCAAATCTATCTAACTAAGATATGATATAAATAAATATAGTTAATCTTTAAACCTTTGATCTAATCAATAAACTAATCTACTAAT
>CAYTDX010000082.1:0-6485 GCA_964436655.1 uncultured Caldimicrobium sp. | reverse complement strand
GGGTGACATTTTGCCTTTGCAAATAGGGTGACATTTTCGCTCTGCACTAACAGCAGGTGCATGAGGCATAAGGATTTTAGACTTTGTATTAGCTTTAAGACCTTTAGCCTGCATCCCCCAATTGGTAGACACAGGTTTTAGCCTGCGAATAAATTAGAAAAAAAGGCTAAAATAACGCAAGCCAAAGCTTGCGGCTACCAGAAAGCCAAAAATCAAGGGTCATAGATTAGGTAGCCGCAGGACCTTTAGCCCGCGTAGGTTTTTTGCAGAATAATAGAAACTTTTCTAAAAAGAAAGGGAACTTATGCAGGTTGTGTATAAGGCAAAGGGATTTTAGTCCTTGTTTCAAGTTTTAAATTTTCGAGTTCTTTGCAAATTGTTATTTTTGTGGTAGCCGAGGGCTTTAGCCCCCGTTGGTTTTCAAAATTTAAAAAACAAAAAAAGAGCAGTAATCTTGCATTGAGCCCCCTTAGTAAGGGATTCTTAGGATTAGGTGCAGGGGGCAACTCAAAAATATTGCTTGACTTTAGAGAGGTTATCCTTTAAATTAAAGATTATGAACCTTACAGGTAAAAGGGATGTCTTGCAAAAGATCTATTTACCCTTGGCCTATATCCTTTTCTGGCTCCAGGCCCCCCCTAATGTTATCACCCTAACCTCCCTTATTCTGGGAACCGCCTCTGCCCTTGCTTATTACTATTCTCACCTCCTAACAGCCTTTTTTTTACTTTTATTCTCCGGGCTTTTTGATCTTGCAGATGGTGCTGTTGCCAGGCTCTCGGGAAGGCAAACCAAATTTGGTGCTGTCTTTGACTGGATTACTGATAAATGGGTTGACGGCCTTGTTCTGGGAACAGTGGGCTATTATTATGCCGATCCCATCTGGGCAACCTTTGCTATTACCCTTTCCCTTTTACACTCCTTTATAAAACCTGTGGCCTATGCTGAAATCGGTTATGAAAATCGTCACAGAGGAAAAATACTTGATCCCCTGGAGGGTATAGGCTTTTTTGGAAGACCCGAGACGCATTCTACCCTTCTTCTCTTTACCCTTTTTGAAAAAGTGGACCTCCCTGTTGGGCTGGCCCTGGGTATAAAGATCATTACAATTTTTACGGCCCTTTCTTTACTTCAGCGTATAATTTACCTTTACAAAAACTACAGGAAGGTAGAAGATGAATAGACCTTATGTAATAATCGTCTCTGAGGTTACCTTAGACGGAAAGCTCACCCTTTATAGAGGGGCCTCCTCCAAGGAGCTTATGAGTCTTATGACTAAAGAGGTTTATAAATACCTCCACGGCATAAGGGCTGAAGTGGATGCCATCATGGTTGGCTGCGAAACCGTTAGAACCGATGACCCAAGCCTCACTGTGCGTTATGTAGAGGGGAAAAATCCTATCAGGGTCATTCCTTGTTCAACTGCCAATGTTCCTTACAATGCCAGTATTTTTTCTAAGGAGGCCCAAACTATCATTGTTACCACAGAGAGGGCCCCTAAGGAGAGGGTTGAAAAGATTAAGGAACTCGGGGCTGAGGTGCTCTATGCTGGGGAAGAGCTCGTGGACTTTGAGAGACTTCTTCCCATGCTTTACTCAAGGGGTATCCACAAATTGATGGTTGAGGGGGGAGCCTCCATAAATTGGGAATTTATGCGCCTTGGTTTTGTTGATGAATTAAGGATTATTCACCTACCTGTCGTAGTGGGAGGAGAAAATGTCCCCACCTTTGTGGGAGGGGAGGGCTTTAAAAGCCTAAAAAGGCTCAGACACTTTCAGATTAAAAATCACTTCATCCTTGACAACTTTTTGATTACTGAATGGAAAGCCCTTTAAACTCTACCCTCATAGGCCCTTGTATAAATCTCTCTAACTACATCTTTGTCAAATTCTCTTTCTGCCTTCCAGATAAAGAGTATCTCCCAGGCCTTCTCTATCAGAAGATCTAAATCCTCCCGCAGGATTCCGCATTCCCTTAGAGAAACAGGTAATTCAAAATACTTCAACAACCCTTCAAAGGCCTTAAGGCCTCTTTTTGTAAGATCCTTACCCTCCGGGACCTCTAAGACCTCAAGAAAAAACCTTCTTACCCTTTTGTAATGCCCAAAGGTCTTAAGATAGGCAAGCATGAGAATACTTAAACCCAGACCGTGAGGGAGATCAAAGGCTCCACTTAAAGGGTGCTCCAAGGAGTGCAGAAAAAATCTATAAGAACCAAGGCCTGACCTCACCAATGGAGATAGGGCAAGGGCAGATGCCCACATTATCTGACTTCTGGCTGAGTAATCTTCCGGTTCATTAAAGGCCCTCTTTCCCTCCCTCAGCAAGGTCTTCATAAGGAGGATTAAAAAATCCTCAGGCAAACCCCTCTCACGATGCAGTCTAAAATGAAAATATTCAAAAAGGTGGGAGAAGGCATCCATCACCCCATAGGCGGTATAATTCTTTGGAACGCTAAAGGTGAGGGTAGGGTCAAGATAGGCTGCTTTTGGGAAGAGTAAGGGAGACCTGAGGCTGAGTTTTATCCTTTTTTCTTTGTTCACAATAACAGTTACATCATTTACCTCAGAGCCTGTTCCGGAAATAGTTGGGATGGCAACAATAGGTAAGGCCTGGACAGGCCAGTCCTTTTTCTCAAAAAAATCCCACAACCTCTCAGGAGAAAAATATCCACAGGCTACAGCCTTTGCGGTATCAATAACACTTCCACCCCCAACCGCAAGAATAAATTCAGGCTTGAACCCCCTGGCTAAGGAAATAGCCTCAAAGACCTGGCTTAGAGGAGGATTGGGTTTGATACCTCCGTATTCCACAGCAAAAATATTGTTTTTTCTGATAAGCTCAACTATCCTTCCATAAAGACCAGATTTTTTGATAGAACCTCTTCCATACAGAAAAAGAACTCTCTTGCCAAATTGAGGTAGATCCTGAGCCAACCTCCTGAAACTATCTTTACCGAAGACAATTTTTGTTGGAAAGAAAAATTCAAAATCCCTCATCAAATAAAAAGGCCCCGGAGGGGGCCTTAATTCCTGAGAAGATCCTCCTGATTACTTACCAAAGATCTCCTTTCTCCCCTGAATGATCTCCTCAACCACAGCTGGATCAGCTAAGGTTGAGGTATCTCCGAGATCATCGTAAACCCCTGCTGCCACCTTTCTCAGGATTCGCCTCATAATCTTTCCTGAACGGGTCTTAGGAAGACCGCTCACAAATTGAATCACCTCTGGGGTAGCAACAGGACCAATCTCCTTACGGATGTGTTGTACAAGCTTTTTCTTCAGATCCTCAGAGGGCTCAAATCCCTCCTTGAGAACGATATAGGCATAAATGGCCTCTCCCTTAATCTCATGGGGCATTCCCACAACCGCAGCCTCAGCCACAGCTGAGTGAGCTACAAAGGCTGACTCAAGCTCCATAGTTCCGATACGATGTCCTGAGACATTGATAACATCATCAAGTCTTCCCATAATCCAGAAATAGCCATCCTCATCTACACGGGCTCCATCCCCGGTAAGATAATATCCAGGGAAACGACTAAAATAGATCTCTTTGAATCTTTCAGGATCTCCCCATACCCCTCTTGCCATACCAGGCCAGGCCCTTTTGATACAGAGGTGCCCGCCTTCATTGACATCAGCCGGGGTACCATCAGCTCTAAGAATGACAGGCTCAATCCCTGGTAAAGGTAAGGTAGCAGAGCCCGGTTTTTGAGGGATGGCAAAGGGAAGGGGTGAAATCAGGTGACCTCCAGTCTCTGTCTGCCACCAGGTATCTACCACTGGGATTCTTCCCTTGCCCACATTTTTGTGATACCAGATCCAGGCCTCAGGATTGATGGGCTCACCAACCGTTCCAAGGATTCTCAAAGTTGAAAGGTCATACTTAGCTGGCCACTCCTCTCCCTCCCTCATAAGGGCACGGATGACTGTGGGGGCCGTGTAAAAGACAGTCACCTTATAGCGATCCACAAGCTCCCACCATCTACCTGGATTAGGATAGGTAGGAATACCCTCATACATAAAGACTGTTGCCCCAAGGGCTAAAGGCCCGTAAACAATGTAACTATGTCCTGTAATCCAACCAATGTCAGCGGTGCACCAGAGGATATCTTCAGGTCTCAGGTCAAAGACCCATTGAGTGGTATGGGCAGTATATACAAGGTATCCACCGGTGGTGTGAAAGATCCCCTTTGGCTTTCCTGTAGAACCTGAGGTATAGAGAATAAACAGGATGTCCTCGGCATCCATTTCCTCAAAGGGACAATACTTTTCAAACTCCTTATTTTTGATGAGTTCATCAAAAAGGAGCCCCCTCTCGTCAGAAAGGGTTATCTCCTCTCCAAAGCGATTGATAACGATGTATTTTTCTATGCATTCACATTCTGCAATAGCTGCCTCGGCATTATGCAGGAGATTGATTCTTCTTCCCCCACGATAGGTCCCATCGGCAGTAATGAGAATCTTGGCCCCGGCATCAAGGATCCTTGATTTTAAGGCCTCAGCGGAAAAACCTCCAAAGACCACACTATGGATGGCCCCAATGCGAGCACAGGCAAGCATAGCTGCTATAGCCTCAGGCATCATGGGCATGTAAATAGCAACTCTATCTCCCTTCTTAACTCCGAGGGATTTCAGGATATTAGCAAACCTGCAAACCTCATCATGGAGCATCTGATAGGTATAGACCCTTACATCCTGATCAGGCTCTCCCTGCCAGATAATAGCAGCCTTATTTTTGACATCGGGATTTAAAAGGTGTCTGTCAAGACAATTATAAGAGGCATTCAGTTTTCCACCTTCAAAAAATTTGATCTCCGGTTTGTGAAAGTCCCAGTAGCAGGTCCTATCCCAGTATCTGAACCAGGTAACAAGCTCCCTGGCCCTCTCTGCCCAGAAACCATCGGGATCCTTAAGGGAATAATCGTAAATCTGGTCATACTGATAACGACTGTTAATGTAGGCCTGCTCCTTCCCCTCCTGGGGAGGGTAAAAAATTCGCTCCTCCTTAAGTAAGGCCTCAATTTCTGCCATAGGTCACCTCCTGAATGGATTTTTTCACATACTTAATTTTACCTAAGAAAAACAAAAAAAATCTATTTGTCAAGAGAAGGAGAGAAATTTTTCCTTAAAATGTGGAGAATCTCCTCTTTTATTTCGTGAATTCTTTCACGAACGAGCTCCTCCTGAATGGTGAGGAGATGATAATTCCGCATAATGAATTCGCCATCAATCATGAGATCAGAGACATATCCCGCCTTGGAGCTGTAAACAAGAAGGGCCAGAGGATTGTAATCGGGTTGAAGGGGGAGATGGTGTAAATCCAGAAAGGCTATATCTGCTCGGTATCCAGGAAGGAGCTTTCCGATATCATTGAAGCCAAGGGCCCTGGCCCCCCACTCGGTGGCCATGTTAAAGACCTCCTTTGCGGTAATTGCAGTTGGATCTTCTCTCAGGCCCTTGTGAATAAGGGTTGCTGTTTTCATCTCTGAAAAGAGGTCAAGGTCATTGTTACTGGCAGGTCCGTCGGTTCCGAGACCAACAACTAAGCCTGCCTTTATCATCTCAGGTAGAGGGGCTATCCCTGAACCCAATTTGAGGTTGCTTTCCGGACAATGGGCTATCTTTACCCTTTTTTTACTGAGAAGCTCAATTTCATCCGGTGAGAGCTTTACACAGTGCACAGCCAGTAAATTTTCTCTCAAGCCTCCAAGACCTTCCAGAAGGGCAACCGGTCTTTTTTGATATCTTTTTTCAATCTCTTCAAGTTCTTCCCTGTTTTCGGCAAGATGAATGTGGAGAGGGGAGCCATATTTATCACAAAGCTTAAGACACCTCTTTATGGTATCAGGAGAGCAGGTATAGAGGGTATGAGGGGAAACGGCTATTTTTATCTTAGGGTGTCTTTCAAAGGTCTTAAGCAGTTCTTCGGTTAGAGCAAGGCCTCTTTCTAAGGGGCCATAACCAGGGGAAGGAAAATCAAAGAGACCCTCTCCCAAAAGGGCCTTAAGCCCTGCCTCTTCAGTTGCCCTTATAACCTCAGGCTCAAAGAGATACATATCGCAAAAAAGGGTAATCCCTGAACGGATCATCTCAATCAGGGAAAGTTTAGTTCCCCAGTAGACCCACTCCCTCTTAAGGTGGCTTTCCACAGGGAAGATATACTTGGTAAGCCAGGTCATGAGAGGTAGATCCTCGGCTATCCCCCTCAAAATGCTCATGGGGACATGGGTATGGGCATTCACAAGCCCTGGGAATAAGATTTTATGCTTGAAATTCAGGATCTGATAATGGGGATATCGCGAGAGGATCTCCTTCTGAGGACCAATATCTATTATCTTTGAACCTTCTATTACAAGGGCCCCCTCATTGATGGGAGGTAACTCTGATGAGCAGAGGATCCAATCCGCTGTAAGAATCTTTTCCTTCATTATTTTTAGATTACTTTTTTGTAAAAACTTTGTCAAGGGGATGTATAACCCCACTG
>CAYTDX010000081.1:0-6488 GCA_964436655.1 uncultured Caldimicrobium sp. | reverse complement strand
ACACTTTCAAAAAATCTTCCTTGACTTTTAGATTAATCTTAATTAAACTCTAAAGAAAAAGCCTATCCAATAGAAGGGAAACGGGTATTTAGGTTACTTGGTTTTTCATGAAAGACCAAATAAGTTTAGGTAAGAGGCGAAGAGCCCAGCCCCATAAAAAGGACAAAAATAAAAGATTGCAAGAGATAAAAAGGAGGGAAAGCTATGGGTTTTTCTTTACTATTTATCGTCATTGTAGTTTTGCTTTTTTTACAGGCCTCAATCAAAATCATCAATGAATACGAAAGGGCCGTAGTTTTGAGGTTAGGGAAATTTCACAAAGTCAAAGGTCCTGGTCTTATTATACTTATACCGATTATTGACAAGATGCGTAAGATTGATCTACGAACCGTTACCTTAGATGTCCCTCCTCAGGAAGTTATAACCCGGGATAATGTCTCTATAAGGGTCAGTGCCGTTGTATATTTCCGGGTTATGGATCCAGACAAGGCCTTTTTACAGGTTGAAGATTACTATTATGCCACAAGCCAGCTCTCCCAAACAACCCTCAGAAGCGTTTGCGGGCAGGCTGAGCTTGATGAAATCCTTGCCGAAAGGGAAAAGCTTAATCTCAAGCTTCAGGAAATTCTTGATGCCGATACAGAGCCCTGGGGGGTCAAGGTTTCCAAGGTTGAGATAAAAGAGATTGATCTTCCCGAGGAGATGAAAAGGGCCATGGCCAAACAGGCTGAAGCCGAAAGGGAAAGAAGGGCCAAGATAATAAGTGCGGATGGTGAATACCAGGCCTCAAAGACCCTTCTTGAGGCAGCCAAAATCATGTCTGAAAGTCCCATTACCTTACAACTCAGATATCTTCAGACCTTAACGGAAATTGCAACGGAGAAGAACTCTACCATTCTCTTCCCCTTACCCATAGAACTCTTAAAGGCCCTTGTGCACACAGGAGATGTCCCCAGGACATAAATTAAGAAATTTTTCACAAATCCTCGCAAAGTTCCAAAAAAATAATATAAAGGAGGTTATCTATGGATAAAGAGCTGGTTAAAAGCTATGCAGAAAGGTATCAGGATATCAGGGAGCTTTTTGAGAAGCACCAGAGCCTTGAGAGAGAATTGGAGGAACTAATTAAAAAACCCTACCTTACCACTGAGGAAGAGATCAGAGAAAAGCAGATTAAACTTGAAAAGCTCCACTTAAAGGAAAGGATCTTTGAACTGATAAAAAAATATCAAAAGGAGGGGAACTGAATTGGGCGAGACCATGACCGGGGCCAAAATGGTAGTTGAGGCCCTCAAAAAGGAAGGCGTTGAGGTTATCTTTGGTTATCCTGGTGGTGCCGTTATTGACATCTATGACGAGCTATATAAGAGCCCGGAGGTTCACCATGTTTTAGTTAGGCACGAGCAGGGTGCAGCTCATGCCGCTGATGGCTTTGCCAGATCCACAGGTAGAGTTGGGGTAGCCCTGGCCACATCAGGCCCAGGGGCCACAAATACCGTTACCGGTATTGCCACAGCTTATATGGACTCCATTCCCATTGTGGTATTAACTGGTCAGGTCCCTACAAAACTTATCGGTAATGATGCCTTCCAAGAAGTTGATACTACCGGAATTACAAGGCCTATAACCAAGCACAATTTTCTGGTAAAACGCATTGAAGATCTTCCGCAAATCTTGAAATCTGCCTTCTATATTGCCAAAACAGGCAGACCCGGCCCTGTTCTCGTGGATATTCCCAAGGACATCCAGCAGGCAAAAGGGGAGTTTAATTACCCGGATGAAATCCATTTGAGAAGTTACAATCCAACCTATGAACCCCATCTAAAACAAATTGAAAGGGCCTATCAACTTCTGGAAAAGGCCGAACGACCTGTATTTTTGATTGGTGGTGGTGTTATTTCTTCAGGGGCTTCTGAAGAGGTAAGAGCTATTGCAGAAAGACTCAACCTTCCTGTAACTATGACCCTTATGGGATTGGGGGGCTTCCCTGGAGAGCACGACCAATCCTTGGGTATGCTTGGTATGCATGGAACCTATTTTGCCAATATGGCTGTTGCAAATAGTGATGTCCTTCTGGCAGTAGGTGCTCGCTTTGACGATAGAGTGACCGGAAAGGTAGATGCCTTTGCCCCTGGGGCCAAAATTATCCACATTGACATAGACCCAACCTCTATCCAAAAAAATGTTAAGGTTGATGTGCCCATTGTAGGAGACTGCAAGAGAGCCTTAGAGAGATTGCTTGAGGTCATCAAAGAGGTGGGGAAACCTAAAAAATACTGGAAGGAACGCTATAGAGAGTGGTGGGAACAGATTGATATCTGGAGAAAGAGATACCCCCTTACCTATAAAGAGGACCCAAATTACATCAAGCCCCAATTTGTGCTGGAAAAACTCTATGAGCTCACCAGGGGTGAGGCCATAATCTGCACGGAGGTTGGACAAAACCAGATGTGGACAGCTCAGTATTATAAATTTAAATATCCCAGAACCCTCATCTCCTCTGGAGGCCTTGGGACTATGGGATTTGGATTCCCTGCCTCTATTGGTGCCCAGATGGGAAATCCCGGGAAATTAGTTGTTGACATCGCTGGGGACGGCTCCATCCAGATGAACATTCAGGAGCTTGCCACAGCCATGGACCAGAGACTGCCCATAAAGATTATCATCCTGAACAACGGATTTCTCGGTATGGTCAGACAATGGCAGGAACTTTTTTATGAAAGGAGATACTCAGCGGTGAAGTTTGCTACCATTCCAGATTTCGTCAAGATTGCAGAGGCCTATGGGGCAGTTGGGCTCAGGATTACCAAACCTCAGGAGGTTGAGCCAACCCTCAAAAAGATCATCTCCATGGATAAACTGGTTATCTTGGATGTTATCATATCACCTGAAGAAGGCGTTTTCCCGATGGTTCCGGCTGGTAAGGCCACTACGGAAATGATTTTAGTCTAAGGGAGGAAGAGAAAAAATGGCTGAAAGAAGATGCACTCTCTCAGTTTTGGTGGAAAATACCCCTGGGGCCTTGGCTCGTATTGCAGGCCTCTTCAGTGGAAGAGGTTTTAACATAGACAGCCTTTGTGTTGCCGAAACCCTTGATCCCACCCTATCTCATCTAACCTTAGTAACCCGGGGAGACGATTTCATTATTGAGCAAATCATAAAACAGCTTAGAAGACTGGTTGATGTTTACAAAGTAGTAGATGTGACTGAAGAAGGGGACTATGTGGAAAGGGAAATGGCCCTAATCAAGGTGCGAGCCGAAAAGGAAAACCGCGACGAGATATATAGGATCTGCGAGATCTTTAGATTAAAAATAGTGGATGTGAGCCCGCGAACCTATGTTATTGAGGTCACCGGGGATAAAAGCAAGCTCAATGCGGTAATTGAACTCCTCAGACCCATCGGTATCAAGGAAATCGTTAGAACCGGACTCATTGCTATGAAAAGAGAAAAAAAGACTCCTTGAATTTCCTCTTCCTCGGATTAAAATCTCTCTATCAAAAATTCAAGGAGTTTTGAGGATGCTGAAGTTATCCCTGAACAAAGAGAATCTCAGTCCAGAGGAACTCTCCTTTTTTGAGAAGGCCTTTAAAAGATGTGCCAGAAGAATAATTCTTGCTACTACCCTTGCAGGAAGCGGCCACCCTGGAGGCTCTCTTTCCTCCTTGAGTCTTCTCCTCATGGTCTATGCCTTGGCCAAGGTTGATCCTCAAAATCCCAGGGGTCTGGACCGAGACAGAGTGGTAGTAAGTCATGGTCATATAAGTCCTGGGGTCTATAGCGTCCTCTGTGAATATGGATTCTTTCCGGAAGAGCCCTTTTTGATGGAATTCAGAAGAGCAGGCTCTGCCTTTGCGGGACACATTGAACAGGCGGTCCCTGGAGTGGAATGGAACACCGGTAACCTTGGTCAGGGGTTATCAGCTGCCTGTGGCATGGCTATGGCCCTTAAACTAAAGGGTCTTTCCAGCAGGGTCTTTTGCTTAATGGGAGATGGAGAACAGCAAAAGGGGCAGGTAATTGAGGCCAGGCGATGGGCCGTAAAATTTGGCTTAAACAATCTTATTACCCTCATTGACTATAACAAGCTCCAGATCGGTGGAAACATTGCCGAGGTTATGCCGCAAAAGATAAAGGAGGAGATCTTAGCAACCTCCTGGAACCTGCTTGAGGTAGATGGAAATAACTTTCAGGAAATTTATCAGGCCTTGAGAAGGGCACTCCTTGGCCATGTGGCTGACCCATCTAAACCCACAGCTATCCTTGCCCATACAACCATGGGAAAAGGGATCTCCTTCATGGAAAATGACCCCAAGTGGCACGGTTCTGCTTTATCGGAGGAACTTGCCCAAAGGGCCCTTCAGGAGCTCGGTTTTGATCCAGGGGAATTGAATCTTCTCAAAGAAAAAAGAAAAAATTACCCTATCTCCTTTCCTCACCAACCTCACGATCCTCAACCCTTTGAGATTGAACCAGCCGAGGCCACTCTCTACTCATCTGATAAAAAGACTGATTGCAGATCCGCCTATGGGAAGGCCCTTTTAAATTTAGCTTTGAGGAATAATTTGCCGGATAAACCCCCTAAGATCCTTGGTTTAACCTGCGATCTTGAAGGCTCTGTCAAAATGACGGATTTCAGAAAGCACTCGCCCTATGCCTTCTTTGAATCCGGGATTCAGGAGCATCACACCGCTTCCGTTGCCGGGGCCCTCTCCAAGGAGGGTTTTCTGGTCTTCTTTTCCACCTTTGGTGTCTTCGGCATAGATGAGGTCTACAATCAACTTAGACTTAATACCCTGAACAAAACAGCTCTCAAGGTGGTTTGTACCCACTTAGGTGCGGATGTGGGAGAGGATGGCCCAACTCATCAATGTATTGATTATCTTGGTCTTTTATTCAGCCTTCAGGACTTTGAGATCTATTTTCCTGCAGACCCTAATCAAACAGACCATATTCTGAGGGTTATTTCCAAAAGACCTGGAAATGTATTTGTAGGGATGGGGAGATCCAAGGTGCCGGTCTTGACAAAGGAGGAGGGCTCTGCCTTCTTTGACGAAAAATATGAATTTAGACCAGGACAGGCCGACTGGATCAGAAAAGGTCAAGGAGGGGCGATACTTTCTTACGGAAATCTTATGCCCTATGCCTTTAAGGCCTGGGAACTTCTCAAGGAAAGAGGCATAGAGGTCTCTCTCTTAAACATAGCCTCAATTAAACCCTTACCAGAAAAGGACCTTCTTGAGGTAGCTAAGCTCAAAAACCTTTTAATCGTTGAGGATCACTACATAGAAACCGGTCTTGGAGCCAAGATTGCCTCCTTTTATGGATTAAGGGGTATTCAGGTAAGACTAAGACTTCTCGGTCATAAAGAGCCAGCCACATCTGGCAGTCCTGCTGAACTATTTAAGAGAGCAGGCCTTGATCCCGAATCAATAGCTCAGGCCTTTCAATCCCTGTTGAATGAGTGATGCAATCTTAGAGAAGAAACAGCCCTTTATAGAACATCTCATTGAACTTCGGGCCTGCCTTATTCGGGCTTTTATAGGCTGGATTGTGGCTTCTGTCCTTGTTTATCTTTACTCTGATGAGATTTTGGAGTTTCTCATTAACCCTATCAGGCCCTACTTATTTGAAAAAAAACTCTTCTTTAAAACCTTACCTGAGGTCTTTTCCAATGAAATAAAGATCGCTGTAATACTTGGATTTATCGTAGGTAGTCCCTACATCATTTTTCAGTTCTGGAGATTTGTAGCCCCGGGGCTCTATCCACACGAAAAAAAATGGCTCAAAGGGGCCCTCTTTATGAGTTCCTTTGCCTTTCTCATAGGTGACATAGTTGCTTTTTACCTCTTTTTACCCTTTATTTTGAAATTTTTCTATTCCTTTGGGACACAATTTCTTGTTTTTAAACCATACCTTAAAGAATACATTAATTTTTTACTCAAGATACTGCTGATCTTTGGACTTTTCTTTCAAACTCCCTCCATAATTTTTTTTATTCACCGCTTAGGTATTGCCACCCTTGAGCAATTAAAAAGATTCCGTCCCTATGCGGTTATTCTCTCCTTTGTCCTTGCAAGTATTGTGACAGCTGGGACTGATCCCATATATCAAATTTTAATGGCCTTACCCTTGACAATACTTTATGAAGTAGGTATAATCTTAATTAAAATAACCAGCTTCAGGAGGTCCTAATATGCCTTTAGGTCTGGGAGGACAGGAGCTTTTCATTATTCTTTTTCTGGCTCTGCTAATCTTTGGAGCCAAAAAATTACCAGAAGTCGGTGCTGGTCTTGGAAAGGGAATCAAGTCCTTTAAACAATCCTTAAAAGAGACCGATGTTAGTGAAGAGGTTCAAAAATTAGAGGAGCCCAAAAAGGCAGAATCCTCCACAGAGACAGCCTCAGCCGAAGCTAAAAAAGCCTAAATAGTCTGAGGTCCTGACTTTGTCAGTTCAATTTTGGAATGCTTTAAAAATAGACAATTTC
>CAYTDX010000080.1:0-6714 GCA_964436655.1 uncultured Caldimicrobium sp. | reverse complement strand
TATTTATAGAGAGGGGGTTAGGGGGTGAGTATAGAGAGGGGCCAGGGGGTGAGTCCAAAAATTAACACACCCAATCCCTAAGGGAGGGCTTAGCCCCCAGAACAAATCAGGATTTGGGTGTAGCTTAGATGACATGGCTTTTCCCGAAGGTCCTAAGGTCCAAGGGACTCCTTTGGAGACTCCTTAGGAGGAGGGCTTAGCCGACAAGTTCTATTGGAAGTGGTTTTTCCTTCAATGCACTTACTTTTAAAATAGAGAAACCTATGATATTTCCTTCCTCATCAACCTTTTTCATTACAGCATCATTTTCTGTTTCTTTGAAGTATCCCTTTTTCCGCTCAAATAGAACTTCAAGGTAATCCCCCTCCTTATCATACCAGATCTTGATTACTTTCTTTCCCATAGTAAAACTAATACTTTTCCCGAAGGTCCTAAGGACTCCTTAGGAGGATCGCTTAGCTGAACTCTCCACACCTTCTCCCCCTCTCTAACTTTTTAGAGAGGGGTTGGGGTGAGTCCCGCTTTTTACAGGGGCTCTGATGTACCCGGTCCTTCAGGATTGCTTGTTTTTCCAGATGACAAAATAAGAGCAAAAACTCCAGCAAGTAACAGAGAAAACACAATAACCACTGGAAGTATCTTTAAAGTGGTCTTCTCGGGCAGAACTGAATTTATAAACTCCTTCTCTATCACATTAACCACTTCATAAAACCTGCTGTAAACTTGCTCAACATCAATAGTATAATAACGATGCGAACCTATGTCAAATCTATATATCTTACCAGCAATGAAGATATGTCTTGTGTCCTTACTTACATTGGAAAGATAACCAAACATAATATAATCAACATTAAGAGACCTGCCAGCTGCAAATACCGAATCCGGCTTGAAATCAGTTAAAATTAAATTAACCCTCCCCTCACCAATTAAGTTTTTAACATCATCCGGTCTTAATAACTCTATCTGGGGTTTGCTGGAGATAACAGAAATTATATCTCCAATTATCCTCTCCCTTGATTCTGGTGGTATGTTCTCAAATTTAATGCCGGCAAAAGCAAACTTTATTCTCCTGCCTTGATTTGCCAGTGCAAAATCTTTTGAAACGATAAATATTGTGAAGATCGCCGTGAAAAATAATATCAAAGGCGGCTTCAAAAAGAGACGCATTCCATTACACGAATTATTTTTCTGTTAAAATTCATATCTGTATCTTAACATCCTGCTTCTTATATCGCGGACAATTGCTTGATATTGCTCAACATACTGCCTGGGTGGATTTGCCTTCTCCCATAAATCATTCCTTCTGATCTCAAACTCAAATTCAAGTGTTGCATTTACCATCTGATATGGATTGTAAATTGAGCTTTTCCCACGAGGCGAAATATGTAAGAACGCTCTATCACGAACCAGAACTTTCAATGTTTCACTCTTTCCAACAGAGATTATTTGACCTACCCGCCACTGGGTTTGAACAGCAGATTGATTTCTGTTCGGGTCGCTGTATTCAATTGTGAAATTATAAAGGTTAAGTATCAATATCGTCTCTTCCATTATTTTAATTCGCTCGGTGTTGTGAGCCAGGGGGATGAAAATAACCCCCGGCTCCGGCGTGCTTTTGAAAAGAAAACACGAAGTAATTAAAAAAAGAGGGAAAATTTTAAATAACTTGAAAATCATAATCGTTAAAAAAGCACAAAGAATTTATCTTCTTGATTCCGGATAATACTGATTCGCTCTCCTTTCACGAATCGGAACAACAAGAAAATAACCAACAGTTGTATAAGCATCTGAATTTGTTAACCATCTTGAATCTTTTATGCCAAAACGATACATATCCGCAAGTCTTCTCCCCTGAAGATAAAGATTAGCCCTCCTTTCGTGACGAAGTGCCCGATGAATATCATGTGAATCAGTATAAGGTGAAAGACCATCAAGCGCACGAATTTTATTAAGCTCAGCACGTGCACTCACAATATCGCCAGTGGCAAGATAATACTCAGCTATTATAAGATGCATCTCACGACGCGAGGTGACTGTGATCGGAGAGTATCTGTCCTGATATTTTGTTCTGTTTACAAAATCCGTGCTATCAGCTTTCATCCTTGCATCGGTTGTCCCGGTAACCGGATCAAGTGGTAACCTCTCAAGCCTGAGCTCTGATCTACCAACAATTTCCCAGGCGAGCGAATTAAACGTTTGAGATGAAAGATAATCAAATTTCCATTTGTAATCCCCGGACATAAGCGATAAAGCAGCCTCTGCATCAGCCTTTGCATTAAGATCATCTACATACGGATTTGAAGGCGGAGTTGAACCTTTTGGTCTTATTTTAAACCAGACTGCTTTCGCATGTCTTGCACGAGCACGAAGCGCATAAATTCTACGCAATGCCTCATCCCTTGTCGTGCCCGAAGGCTGAGCTACCGCAAGAGCCTCAGCCTTATTTAAAATTTCTATTGCCTGATCATAGAGTTGATACATATTCTGCTCCCCAAGTGGGGGTTTTGACTCCATTTTATCTGAAATAACAAAATCATCAAACATATCAGCCGCAGCTATCCTTACAAGCGCCTGAATAATATAAGCGTTAATAAGATAAAATTTATTTCTCAAAGTCCCCTGTTTATTGAATTCTTCCAGCATGGATACCGCCTTATCAGCCATCCAGCGCCCCTCACATATGTAAGGCCAGGCAGCATCCACAAACTCATTGTTTGGATCGCTTAAAAAACCCTGGTCAAGCTGTCTCCACGCATCTCTTGAACCAACCCAGTAAACCTCATCAGTAACTGTTTCATAAGGTGTCATAACATAACCTATTCCCTGCATGACAGTGGCAAGCGCACCATTTACAAGTGAAGCTGCACTTGAGGGATTATTAAGATCATCTTCAAGAACATTATTCGGATTTTCAACTTTTAAAGCATTCTCACAACCGATAAAAACCAGAGATGTAATGATAATTAATATCAAACCTCTCATTTTTCTCCTCCTGTATTTATTTTAAAAAATTCAGCAGCGGGGGGAAATCCCCCGCCTTTTGTTAAATTTCAACCCTGAGTGTAAATACAAACTGCCTTGGCAGAGGAATTGCAAATCCATCTATACCAAGCCCGAAGTTGTTGCCAAAAGTGCCCCCTGCACCGTAGCTGTAAACATTTGCCTCAGGATCCACACCAGAATATTTGGTCCATATCGCAATGTTTCTTCCAGCAAGCGTTATAGAGGCACTGCTAATACCAAACCACCTCGTAATTGAAGAAGGCAGGTAATATGTTAAACTCAGCTCACGCCACCTGACAAAATCAGCCCTTTCTATCTCATTTAAACCATCATAAGGCGAAAGAGCAACGAATTTTTTAACCCATTCCTCAGCCGCAGCAAGCCTTTGCTGTGGTGTGCTTTCCGGATTAAGCAATATGGCTTCAAGCTCAGCAGCCCTTCTTATGTTTCTACCAATTACAGGATGTGACCTCCTGAAAGCATCAGTTAAATTATGAACATAATAGTTTCCGGCTTTATATTCAAACAGAGCATAAAGCCTGAAATACCTGAGGAAAGAAATGTTAAAACCAAACGAACCCTGCCAGTCAGGCATCGGTTTACCAAGATAATGATCAAGATATGTCTGCCCTCCGGGTAAAGGGTTGCCATCAGGACCAAGAACCATGATATTAGCAGCAATTACAGTCGGATCAATTGGATTCCTGAAACGATTTAAAAGTTCCTCCTCACTATCCGGCTGACCATCTTTGTTAAAATCAAGCGGATATTTGAAAGGAGCAAGCTTTGGACCAAAGAAAGAACCCGGTGCATAACCCTCCTTGACAAAGTTCCTGTATCTTGGATAAGCACCACCAACCTTTATCGGCGGTGCACCTCCCATATTTGTTACCCTCTCCCATAAATAAGCACCATTTGCAAAAAACCTTATTGAAAAGTTCCTTGACACCGCAAAATTTGCGTTCAAACCAAGATCCCAGCCATGTGCTTTAAGCTCACCGATATTAACAAGCTGAGGTCTGTAAAATCCACCAGATGGAGCGAATTCCCTCGGTATAAGAGCATCCTTAACAACCCTGTCCCAGTATGTAACCTCAAAACCAATCCTGTCGCTGAGTAAACCAATCTCAGCACCAAACTCCTTCTCGGTTGAAACCTCCGGCTTTAAATTCTGATTGCCAAGGTTTCCAGGAGCAAGCCCGATCCCCTCAGGAGAACGAATTGGAACAAACGTTGTGAATTTATCAAAAGCACCCGGCTGCTGACCTGATTGACCAATAGCTGCTCTTAACCTGAGAGTGGAAAGCGTTGAAGAATTGATGTTAAATGTTCTTAAAGGAAGCCATGAAAGACTTGCTTTTGGATATCTTGCAGCCCTGAATTTCTCACCGAAAGCACTGTTTGCATCAAACCTTAATCCAAGCGTAAGAAACAGGTAATCATTATACCCGATCTGCTCCTGAGCGAAAATTCCAGCCTGAATTACTTCAAGAAAAGATGAATAAGATGTCTGAAGCTGTCCCGCATCAAGAATTTCAATCCCGGGACCCGGAAAATCTGTCCCTGTCCCTCCAGAGGCGGTCTGATAGGTTCTAAATCCCTGCACACCAGCAATAAACTGAGATGTTAAGCCACCGAAAAGATTCTGATTCCAGATAAGCTTAGCATCCACAGTCCATTCATACTTTTGCCTCGTTCCGACCGTAAGCGCCCCCGTTGTAGTTGCAGTCACAAAATTATCAACATTCCAGCCAAATGGATTAAAATTGGAACTTCTCTGGGAAACAAAATCAACACCAAATGTTGATTCAAGCGAAATGTTCTGAGCTATTAAATAACTTGCCGATAAATTAATGTTTGCGTGATCGGTTCTGTCTTTGGTCTCCTGGAAAAGCCCTTCCCTGACAGTTGCAAAAGCAGTATTGCCAAATGGATTATTACTCGTTGCAACACCTATAACCCTGCCGCTTGCATCCGTCCGCAAAACACCCTTCTTATAAGCCCTCTCAGGCTTGCCAAACATAGCCATCGTTATCGGCGAATAAATATTATTGTTATTCTCAATGGCTTCCTGATTTGTATTGGTGTAGTAAGAACCAATCTTAAATCTGAATTTATCAGAAGGAACAAGTGTCAATGTTCCGGAAAATTGAAATCTCCTGACAACATCTTTTGCGCCCCCGAGGTTTGTTTCACCGAAGAAATATTCTGGCTTTGGATTAAACGGTCCATCAACATTCTGATACCTTAAACTTGCAAAATACTGGATTCCGGGTTGACCACCCGATGCAGAGAACGAATAAACCTGCCCGTAACCTGTCCCCATAAGTCCGTCCATAAACCTCCTTTCAAAAACTTTAAACGGTTGATGTGTCCCCGGTGGCGTTCCATATATTGTGTCAAGTATTGCCGCCTGCTCGGCTGTCCTCGGAAATCCAGCATTCGGCTTAAAAACATCCGGATACCTCAAAATAATTTGCTGAACCTCAAAGTTAAATCTCGGCCTCCCCTGTAATCCTCGCTTTGTGAAAATTTGAATTACACCGGCGTTTGCCTGAGTTCCATAAAGCGTTGCAGCCGCAGCCCCCTTCAATATCTCAATCCTCTCAATTGACTCGGGATTAATATCATCAAGACGATTCGGCTCAGCACCACCCCCTATCCCGAAACCGGCAAAACCGGGAGTATTGGCAACACGAACACCATCAATGTAAACAATAGGCTCGTTAAGCTGAGCTATGCTTGCACTTCCACGAATCCTTATCTGAGCACCTTCACCAACCATACCACCGGTTGTTAATACCTGAACACCAGGAACCTTTGATTGAACAAGCTCAAGTATGTTTGTGTATGGCGCCTCCTGAAATGGAGCAACATTTATCGTCGAAATTGTATTCCCGAGTTTTAACTTCTCCATCTCAGCTCCAGCCCCGGTAACCACAATCTCCTGAAGCTCAAGAACAGTTGGTCTCAATTCAAAATTTACCTCAACCGTTTTCCCTACCTCAATAACTACCTCTTTCGTCTCCGTTTTGTATCCTACAAATCTCGCGGAAATTTTATACCTCCCCGCCGGTACATTTGATATCACATATCGCCCACTCGCATCTGTTGCTGCACCAAGAATACGCCCCGGGACATCAATGACAACATTCGCCCCGGGTAAAGGATCCCCTTCAGAAGAAATAACTCTACCAGATACAGCCCCGGTTTGAGAAAAAAGAGAATTAAACAATAAAAACACTGCGCAGATGAATGCAATACACCTTTGCATATTTTACACCTCCTTTGTTTATTTTAAAATCTTTAACTTAAAGTATTTTTATAGAGGTGCTCGTGGAGAAAAGAAGTTAAATAAGGTATAAACCTGGAAGGTGCGACCTTTGAAAAAAATATAATAAAAAATTTACCTCTTGTCAAGACCCCCTGTGCTTAACCTAACTCTTTTCTCAACCTCTCTTTTCCCGAAGGGAGGGCTTCGCCTCCATTCCCGAAGGGATCGCTTAGCCGACAAAAGATCCACTGAAATTTTGCAACGCCTTTCTCTACTATAAAAAATGACCATGGGTGAGTCCATCTCCCCCTCTCTATTTTTATAGAGAGGGGGTTGGGGGGTGAGTCCAACTCCCCTGATTTTTAGAGATGTCCAGAGAGTAAGTTCAAAAATTAACACTTTTAACCCAATTTTTCCCCTCTCTAATTCTTAGAGAG
>CAYTDX010000079.1:0-6720 GCA_964436655.1 uncultured Caldimicrobium sp. | reverse complement strand
CTACCACAAATCTAAAAATCATTGTTTTGGTAGCCGCAAGACCTTCAGCCTGCGAGGGTTTCAAAAAAACATTAAAATCTCACGCAACCTACGCGTTGCGGCTACCTTAAGAATCAAAAATCATTGATTTGGTAGCCGCAAGACCTTTAGCCTACGCAGGTTTTGGCAGAATAATAAAAATTCAATTCTTTCTAAAAAGAAAGGGAACCTATGCAAAATAGCAGACACCCCGTAGGTTGCAAGGATTACAGGCCCTCTCTTGACTATAAGTAGATTCCTATTAGCATTTAAGAAAGATAGTATAATCTCCGGGCTTTCTAAGGGCGAAAAATGAAACGGCTACCCGTAGGCATATCAAGCTTTGAAGTAATAAGAGGTGAGGACTATTATTATGTAGATAAAACACCCTTTGTGGAAAAACTTGTTTCCCACGGAAAATATTACTTTCTTTCACGCCCGAGGAGATTTGGTAAATCCCTCTTTGTGGATACCCTAAAACAGGCCTTCCTCGGAAAAAAGGGCTTTTTCAGGGGCTCTTCCTTGAGAAGAACTGGGATTGGACGAATAAATATCCTGTTATTCACATTGACTTTGGAGGTGGTGTCATTCAGTCTGCAGAAGACCTAAAGGGAAGAATCCTGACCCTTCTTGAGAGAAATCAGGAATTTCTGGGGATAATCTGCAAAAAAAACCGGACATTATATACACTCACCTATCCCAATCGTGAGGTGAGAATTAGTTTTAACAGGGCCTTTCTTAGATCTATTTCTTCTCCCCTTGCCAGTACAAAGGCCGAATCCGGTTTAGCCAGAGCCATCATAAGGGGAGAACCAGAGAGACTTAAAGAGGCCCTTTATAGGTTTTTTGCAAGTATACCCTCTGATTGGTATCGTAAAAACAATATAGATGAATATGAGGGTTTTTTATGCCTCGGTGGTCTATGCCCTTTTCAATAGATGCGGGCTTACCGTGATTACTGAGGATGCTCCCACCACTGGGAGAATTGATTTTACAGTACTTTGTGCTGAAGAAAAGGCCTATATAATTGAATTCAAGGTAGTTGAGGAAGATGGGAAGGGCAAGGCCTTAGAACAGATAAAAACAAAGAGATATTTTGAGAAGTATGCAAACCGCTACCCGGAGCTTTACTTGATTGGGATAGAATTTAGTAAAAGCACGCGAAATATTGTGGATTTCAAGTGGGAAAAAATTAAGAATCCCGATAAATGATGCTTTTCAAGGATGTAAATAGGGTTTCCAAGCCCTTAGTAAGGGTCTTCAAGAATGACTTTCCAACGGGCACTCCAGAAGAAATTTTAAAGGGGTCTTCAGGAAAATCTTTGATAACGGCTATATGTCTGGATATTATGTTCTTTTAATGGATGAATTCCTGAAGGCCCTGCGTATACAGGGAAAACTTTCGCTCTGGAAAAGGCTCCTGGGCCTGGGTTAAGAAAAACCAAGGGTATCCTTCAGGAAGATGGCAAGGTCACGAATTTCTTCCTGGGCCTGGGGGATGGCCCTTTTTCCCACAAAGTCCCTCCAGACAAGCTCAGGACCGGTTGCCAGGACAGAGGTTGAAACCCCCTGAGGAACCACAAATCTGGCACTTTCCCTCTTCATATTCTTACAGAGCTCTTCATAAATCTTCATGCCACTTCTTATGGCCTCTTCATAAAGGGGAATATGCCTTTCTGCAAAGGCCTTAGGGATGACAAATCTATCTACCCGGGTATAACGATGAGACCTTTGATTAAAATTCAGCCAGGTGTGTCTCACAAATTGATGGCTAAAAATCCTTGAAAAATTATGGGCTATAACCCCGAGCCAATTAAAGGGAGCTTCCCCTTTGCTCTTAAGAATTATTATTTCGGGTCTGGCAAAAAAGGATTTCTCTTCCTCAAGGAATGCTCTATCTAGTTCTGAGAGAGGGCCTTTATAGTGAATCTGAAAATCTTTAGCCAGAATAACCTCAATTTCCTCAAGTTTAGGTTCAGCATTTACCAGATGAAGAAAGGTCTGATCTTCAAGGTTTTCAGCCAGATGCCTCAGATTGAAGAGAGCAAGCTCTTTTTCTTCATCCCAGAAGACCTTAAAAAAGGAGCTTGCTAAGGCAAATCTTTCTTCTAAGGAAAAACTGGAGGTATTCACAAAAATAGGGGTGTGGGCAAAGACACTGAAGTGTCCGGCTTTTTTGAGGTGAAGGAGAAAACTTTTGAATCTTTCAAAGTCCCTGAATTTTTCCTCTTCAAAAAGGGAAAGGGGATGGGATTCGGCATAGCATATCCTTGCTCCAAGATAGCTGAAAAGGATAAAAGCCGGAAGAGTAGATCTATCAAGGTTTTCATAGACCAGTTTTATAAGGGACCTTTGTCTCCCTCTAAGCTCCTCAAGGTTCATTTATAGCCTCCTGTTGAGCCAAAACCTCCTCTTGAATTTTTGGGCAGTTCCTCAAGGCTAACCTCTTCAATCTCAGGAAAGGCTACCTTGATAAAAACTGCCTGGGCAATCTTTTCGTGTTCAGCAATAACTGCAGGTTCCTTCCCTAAGTTCACAACTGGGATCATGACCTCATCTTCCTTCCCGCAATAATCAAAGTCAATGATTCCTGCAGAATTAGGAAGAATAAGTCTTTTCTTTTTAAAGAGGGAGGACCTGGGAAAGATAAAGAGGGCATAAGGTGGTTCTGTCTGAATAACAAGACCTGTGCGAATTAGTTTGAACTCTCCGGCCTGGACTATCGTTTCTTCAAGGGCAAAAAGGTCATAACCCACTGAACCTGAAGTACTCCTTTCGGGTAGTTTGGCCCGGCTATCCCTTCGCCAGACCTTGACCTTTAAAACACTCAAGACTACACCTCATTCTAAATTTTTTAAAAAAAAGGAAAGCCGTGTTAAGGCCATAGTAAAGGAGAAATTTTCAATCTTTACCCCTGGTCTATCCGTGTAAAGGGGAGTTGGGCTGAGATTCAGTATGGCCCTGAGACCATGCTCTAAAAAGGCCTCCAGAAAGACCTCAGGCTCATCCTTGGCTGCAATCACCCCAATATCAACCTTTATGGCCTTGGTTACATATCCAAGCTGATCCAGACTGTAAACAGATACCCCGTTGATGATTTTGCCTATCTCCTCAGCCCGGGTATCAAAGGCTGCCATAAAGTAAAAACCTTCCCGATGAAAGTCCTTGCTGTTAAGTAGAAATTCTCCGGTTGCGCTCAGCCCTCCCAAAATCAGATTCCATTCCTGGGTTCTCCCGAGAAATTTTTTAAGATTGTATTTAAGACTCTTAACAGTGTAACCAACCCCCTTGGTTCCAAAGTTTCCAACAAAGCTAAGATCCTTTCTGAGCTGGGCAGAGTTTACCCCGCATCTTTTGGCAAGGTCATCGGAGCTTATAGATTCAACCCTTTTCTTTTCAAGGGCATCAAGGACCTTTAAATAGACAACCAGTCTGTTCAGGGTATTTTCTGGAAGCTCTTTCAGTTTAACCATCTCTCAGAAGATTTTGAATATTTTGTCGGTAGGGAGGAGAAATTACCCCTTGCTCGGTGATAATGGCCGTTATGTTTTCAGCAGGGGTCACATCAAAGGCAAGATTCAGGGCCTGCGAACCCTCTGGGGCAATAGGCCTCCCTCCACAAAAGAGGACCTCCCTTTCACTTCTCACCTCAACAGGTATCCCCTCACCTGAAGTCAGATTCAAATCAAAGGTTGAGGAAGGAGCCGCTACATAAAAGGGAATCCCGTGCTCCTTGGCAAGGACCGACAGGCTATAGGTCCCGATTTTATTGGCAGTATCCCCGTTTCCAGCAATTCTATCTGCTCCGACGATGATGGCCTTTACCTCTCCCCTTTTCATAAGATAACCCGCTGAGTTATCGGTAATTATTTTAAAGGGGATTCTTAATTTAGACAACTCCCAGGCCGTAAGCCTTGCCCCCTGAAGAAAAGGTCGGGTTTCATCCACCCAGATGTGGATTTTTTTCCCCTTTTCAAAGGCCCTGCGAATAACCCCCAGGGCCGTGCCATATCCCCCTGTGGCCAGAGCCCCTGTATTGCAATGGGTAAGGATGCCTCCCTCTGGTAAGAGGTCACTTCCGTATTCAGCCATTTTGAGGTTGGCCCTCAGGTCCTCTTCCCAGATACTCAGGGCCTCATTCCGTAGAGATTCCAGTAGCTCTTTAAAGGTCTTTTTTGAGACCTTTTCTCCAGGAGCCTTGCCCAGGGACCTCTGAAAGGCCTCCTTCATTCTCTTTAAAGCCCAGAAGAGGTTTACTGCCGTTGGTCTTGCGGTGGAAAGACTTTTTTCAAGGCCGGCAAAGACCCTGAGCAGGGCCTTTTGGGTTAAGGGGAAGGTTAACTTTGCCTGCGCCTCTTTCAGGCCAATGTAAACCCCAATAGCCGTGACTATTCCAATGGCTGGAGCACCTCTAACGAGCATCTCTCTGATAGAGTATCTTACCTTTCTCAGGGTATCTGCCCTGTAATAGAGTTCCTTGGAGGGGAGTCTTCTCTGGTCAAGAATGAAAAGAGCGGAGGTATCCCAGTAAAAGGCCTTAATAAAATCTGCCTCCTTAGGTTCAATGAGGGGTCTCTTTATCTCTTTCAATTACTTCTCCAGAAGCTCTGTTAAGATCTTGTTAACCACCTTGGGATTGGCCTTGCCCTGGGTCTTTTTCATCACCTGTCCCACGAAAAAGCCGATAAGGCCCTTTTTGCCAGACCTGTATTTTTCAACCTCAGAGGGGTTTTCCCTGAGGACCTCTTCACAGACCCCCTTTAACTGGGCCTCTGAACTCTCCTGAAGGAGACCTTTTTCCTCAACTATCTTTTTGGGAGAAAGCCCCTTTGCATAGACCTCAGGAAAGACCTGCTGTTTGGCAAGGGTGATTGAGATAACCTCTTTTTCAACAAGCTCCAGAAGTTCAGCCAGATGCTCTGGTTTTAGCTGGCTTTCAGATATGTCAAGACGATCCCGATTGAGGTATCTCAGGACCTCGGTGAGGATAAAATTGGAGACCGCCTTGGGATTGGGATAAAACCTAAGGGCCTCTTCAAAAAAGTCAGCTAAAGTTTTCTCCTCGGTAAGAATTCCTGCTTCATAGGAGGTCAGCCCGTAGGCCTTTACAAATCTCTCTTTTTTGGCCTGGGGAAGTTCAGGAAGCTCCTCTTTTATCTTTTCAATCAGGGCCTCTTCAAGCTGGATCTCAATGAGGTCGGGGTCAGGGAAGTAGCAGTAGTCGTGAGCCTCCTCTTTACCTCTCATGGGATGGGTTGTCTGGGTAGCCTCATCGTAAAGCCTTGTTTCCTGAACTACCTCTTTGCCCTCAAGAATCAATCCTATCTGGCGTTTTATCTCGTAAGCTAAGGCCCTTTCCACATGTTTAAAGGAGTTCATATTTTTCAATTCCACCTTGGTGCCAAAGGTTGAGCTTCCCTTTGGTCTAACCGAGATATTGGCATCACATCTGAGACTGCCCTCTTCCATGTTTCCATCGCAGATTCCGAGGTATCTCACAATGCTCCTCAGGGTCTTGAGATAGGCCACAGCCTCCTCGGGAGAGGTAATTTCCGGCTTGCTCACTATCTCCAGAAGGGGAACCCCGGTGCGATTAAAATCCACATAGGAATAGGGTAGTTTTTCATCATGCACCAGTTTTCCCGCATCCTCCTCAAGGTGGATACGGGTAAGACCTATGGTCTTCTTTTGATCATTCAACTCGATTTCAACATATCCCCCCTCTGCAAGAGGTAGATCATACTGAGAAATCTGATAATTCTTGGGAAGATCTGGATAAAAGTAGTGCTTTCTTGCCATGACTGAGAAAAGGTTTATCTGACAGGATAAGGCCAGGGCAAGCCTAAGGGCATATTCTATAGCCCTTTTATTAATGACCGGCAAAACTCCGGGCTGACCTGTACAGATAGGGCAGACCTGGGAGTTGGGTTCTGCTCCAAAACGGGTGGAACAGGAGCAGAAGAGTTTGCTGTGGGTGCTAAGTTGAGCGTGCACCTCAAGGCCTATGACTGCCTCAAACTCCATAAAGACCTCACCTGAGGAAAGGATTTTAATAAATTTACCAAATTTTAAGCCCCTGTCAATCAGATATATAAGTCCCTTAGGCAACCTGAAGGTTTAGGCTACCAGAAAACCCAAAAAGAACCATAATTCTGCAATAATCTCAAAATTTTTTTATGGTATCCGCAAGACCTTCAGCCTGCGTAAGAAGGATTTTAAAGATTGGTAGCCGCAAGACCTTTAGCCCTCGTTGGTTTTCAAAAATAAAAAAAATCAAAAATACATGCAAGCTTAAGCTTTCGGCTACCAGAAAACTAAAAAGATTCACAATTTTACAAAGGTCAAAATCCCTCTTGATTTAAAGTTAATTTCTGTTTAATATTAAATAAGAGAAAAAATAAAAGATGGAGGGCTTTATGGACATAGAAAAACTCTTAGAAAAAGTAAGGGAAGCCATAATCGGTGAGATCAAGGAAGAATTCAGAGAATTCAGGGCAACTGTCTCAGGGCAGCTTGAGGGTTTTAGACTGGCCATTGAGTCTATAAATGCTAGAATGACCAATCTTGAGGAAGAAGTCAGAGATATCAGACGCTCCTTAGACGAAACCAACAAGCGCATTGATGAGACTAACAAACGCATTGATGAGACCAATAAACGCATTGATGAGACTAACAAACGCATTGATGAACTCAGGGTTGAAC
>CAYTDX010000078.1:0-6754 GCA_964436655.1 uncultured Caldimicrobium sp. | reverse complement strand
GAAGTCTTTTTTCCGTAGTTTCTAAGGTTGCTGAGGGGCTTGCCAGTCCTGAAGAGTTACATAAGAATTATCCCTACAAACCTCACTACTCTATGGTGTTTAAGCTTGACAGATGCATAGATTGTGAACTCTGTATGGAGGCCTGTAGAACAACTAATCATGTGCCGGATTATGGCTGGAGGACCATGATTTTAAGAAGACACGATGAGACTGCCCTTGACCAGAAAACCCTCTTCATGCCCATACTTTGTAATCACTGTAATAATCCTCCCTGCGTGAGGGCCTGTCCCACTCGGGCAACTATTAAGGATAAAACAACTGGAATTGTTAAGATGATCTCCTATAAGTGCATCGGATGTAAAACCTGTATGGAGGCCTGCCCTTATAATGCCAGATATTTCAATGAGGAAAGACATGCAGTGGATAAATGTGACTTCTGCTGGGAGTCCAGACTCTCAAAAGGCGAAAAATTAACGGCCTGTGCAGAGGCCTGTCCAGCTGGAGTTAGGAATTTTGGGGATCTTTCCGATCCAGGAAGTGAGGTCTATCAGATTGTCCATCAGCTGGCAAAACCGGTCTGGGTCTTAAAGCCTGAGACCGGGGCAAAACCCAATGTCTTTTATACCATTAGTTAAGGGAGGAGGAAAAATGCGCAAGATTAAAATATTCTTGGGAACACTTCCACTTCTTTTGGGAATGGCTGGGCTTGCCTTTGTGGCAGAAAAGGGAGAAAATCCCTCAAAGGAGAAAGAACTACTCAGTCAGGGTGTGGTTTATATGGAAAGTGAGGAAGCTGGAGGCCCGGAAATAGTTTATGCTAAACCAGTTAGAGGAGTCCTTTTCAGTCACAAGTATCATGCCAAGGAACTTGGTCTTCCCTGTGAATCCTGTCATTCGGGAATATTTGAGATGCAGGCCCTAAAGTCCCAGGAAAATCCGGATTTTAACATGGAGGCCCTGTACAAGGGAAAATATTGTGGAGCCTGTCATAACGGGCAGTCAGCCTTTGCCTCCAATACCAAGTGCGCAACCTGTCACATCGGTGTTAAGGGAATGAAGGAATATTTGAAAAAAATGGCAAAGGCTGAAAAGAAGTAAGTAAAGTTTTTAAAATAAGGGGGCCTCAGGCCCCCCTTTTAAATCCTATCCACCCTGATGGCAGGTTTCACAATTGAAATTAGCCGATTTATTTTCTCCATGGCACATAAAGCAATACTGATCGGTTTTGTGTGTGGCAAAGTTAATCTGGCTTGTCCCAGCCTTCATCTTGAAGAGTGAAGGATGACAGGTATTGCATTCAAACATCTGGACATGAAAGTTGTGAGAAAATCTGGCGGGATTCCCGGCTTTAGAAAGAATGATATCCCGCATCTGGATGGTCTCTTTGTTTTTCATATGACAATTGGAGCAAACGGCCTCTCCCTCGCAGACATTGGCTGAGGCAAGATTTATTAACTCTCCTCCATGGGCGACCCTTCTGTGACAAAATACACAATTAATATCCGCTTTTATGTGAGAGGCATGCTTGGGATCAATATCGGGGTTTCTCCTGACGGGATCGGTCATGATGTCTATCATGTTTTTAGAGACCCTGAAGTCTGGATTTTTAACAGTATCAAGGGTTCGGAAGGTAATCCCTGCTAAGGTCATGGCTCTGCTTTTACGAATCTTTTGATTGTAATAATCGGTGTGACAGAAGAGACAGGATTCCATAGATACTACCTTTGAGGCATATACAGGATCAGTAAAGGCCTTGTGTAGGGCCTCAAGCATGTGCTTTTGCCCTTTGAAGGCAAAATTAAAGGTGTCTCTAAGCCCCTTCATCTTGGCCTGCATGTAATTCAAAAGACCGGGTGCCCCATGACAATCAAGACAGGCAACATTGTTTTTGGAGTGGATGTTTTTACCCCAGGTGAAGACCTCAGTTAAAGGACCTGTCCCTTCCTTGGGATGGCACTTAGCACAGAACTGAGGATTACTGGTAAAATGCAGAACCTCTACATTGATATAAACAAAGGCTACCAGAAAAACTACAAGGATAAGTAAGGTAAGTAATGGCCTTCTCTGAATAAAGGCCTTCACTGAAGAGACAATACCTCCATTCCCCATAAGCCCCCTCCTATGGTAATTTAATCTATAAATTAAGGGGATAATTTTAGTCTAAAATGAAAAATTGACAAGGTTTTACTAATTTATTAGGTCGTAGAGAAGGCCTGCACCTATGGAGAGGATAAACCAGGACAAAAAGCATAGCCTGCCCTGGAGAAAACCCAAGATTCTCAAACCCTTCCTCCTTAAATTCCTTCCAAACCCGTTTAAGTTTTTTTCCTTGAGATAAATTTTCTGTTCTGGATACTCTAAAACCCTCTCTTCTTTTTTAAAAAGGAGGATGGTCAAATAGGCCAGTCCTAAGGAAATAACGAAGCTAAAAATCAATCTAAAGAGGGCGAATTTTGGACCAAGGAGGCCTAAGGTCAAAAGAATGGTCACAGGAGAAACAACCGGACCGATCATTAGGAAGGCAAGGACCGGGGCAAAGTTAAAGGAAAAATTGTGGATAAAATAAGCCAGAGGGATAACAGAGCAAGAGCAAACCGGCAAGAGGGCGGCCAGAGTGCCTGTTATATTTACTTTAGAACCTCAAGGACCCTGGAAAGGGAAAAGGGCTTGTAGAGGATGGCATCCAGTTTGAGGTCCTTAGACTCTTTTTTCACCTCTGCCTCGGTAAATCCGGTAATGATGATACTCTTTACTTTATTCAGGTCAAAGCCTGCCTCCCTTAAGCGTCTTAAGAGATAAAATCCCCCTTTTCCCTTGGGGATGGTTAGGTCAAGGATAAGATGACTAAAGGGCTTGCCCTCTCTTTCCGCAGAAAGTATCAACTCAAAGGCAGAGTCTCCCTCTTCAGCGGTCTCAACCGGAATCCCCTGTTCACTCAGGAATTCTCTGAGGACCTCTCTTATCTCGGCCTCATCATCCATAACAAGGACCTTTAAGGCCCTCTCTATAACCTCTTTGGCCTTAGCCTCTGTCTCCAGGCCTGGCAATATAACCAAAGGAAAGTAAAGGACAATGGTTGTGCCCTTTTCAGGTGAGCTAAAGAACTCAAGCCTTCCCTTATACAGGTCAACCAGTCTTTTGACCACATAGAGCCCAAGCCCTGTCCCGTGAGGCTTGGTGGAAAAACCTGGCTCAAAGAGCTTAGCCTTTACCTCATCGGAAATACCTGGCCCTGTATCCGTTATCTCCAGTCTCACCTCATCCTTCTCTTTGGTTGCCTTTACTTTCAATTCTCCCACATTCTCCATGGCCTCCCTGGCATTGAGAACAAGATTCTGGATAATGGAAAGGAGATGATTTTCCTGCATATTGAGATAGAGATTCTCCTCAAGCTCTAAATCTAAGGCAATGGATGAGCCCTTAAGGTAGAAGGGGACCCACTTCTTCAAAAATTCCGATAAATTGATAAAGTCTTCCCTCTTGAGCTCCCCTCTTGAAATGATAAAGAGCTCTGAGACAAGACCTTTCATGCGGTCAAAGGCCTCCTCTGCCTTTGCAAGATACCCAAGAGGCCCTTCACCATATACCTTTAGCCTCTCCCTGAGAAGCTCAAGATACCCCTTGATTATCATGAGAAGGTTATTCAGATCATGGGCAAGGCCTCCGGCAATTTTTTCAAGGGTAGCCTCTTTCTCCTCCCTTAAAAGCTTTTCCTCAACAAACTTTCTCTCTGTGACATCCTGGATAACTCCTATGAAAAGCCTTTGGCCTTCAAAGGAGAACTCATCAAAATAGACCTCGGCCGGAAAGACCTCTCCCTTTTTTCTTCTGGCCGGGAATTCAACCCGCCTTCTGGCAAGATGGCTCTTTTTCCCTTTGGCTACTCTCTGGAAAACCCTATTTGCCCTCTCTCTTAAAAGGGGGTCTGCCACAAGGAGTTGGTGAAGATTGGCTCCTTTGAGCTCTTCAAGGGAATAACCGGTTATCTCAGAAAGCCTTGTGTTGGTAAAGATTACCCTATCCTCGGCATCAATCACCGCCACTCCGATGGGTAAAAAATCAAGAATTCTCTGGATAAAGTTATAGGCCTCTTCTTTGGCCTTCAAATACTCCGTTATGTCTTCAAAGGCTGAATATATGAGGGCTTTCCCGTTTTCCTCATAGAGCCTTGAGGAGAGGAGGGCGTAAAAGGGCTCCCCTGAGAGCTTTTTTTGCCTAATCTCAAGATGAGATACACATTTTTCCCGTAAAAGTCTCTCAACAAAGGCCTTTCTATCCTCGGGGTTAAACCAAAAGTCCTGGGCCTTGTAATCTTTAAGGATCTTTACATCTGGAATACCAAAGAGCTCCCTTGCCCGGCGATTGAGTCTGAGGATATCCCCTTCCTTGGTTGCAACTGCTAAGGCAATTCCAGATTCCTCAAAAAGCCTAACCTGCTCGGTAATGTCCGCATAAAAAGTGACTTTGTAAATCTTTTCGGAATTGGCTTTAAATATCCTGAAGTATCTTAGAAAGTATTTGTCCAAAAGAGGGGAATAGAGCTCTTTTTCACCGGCCTCTTCCTCATCTGACAGCAGGGGACACCCTTCACAGGGGCTTTCTCTTCCAAAGATTATCTCGTAGCACTTGGGCTTATCTTTCTGACAGAGTTTTTTCAGATTTTCATTCATATAAAGGATGTTGAATTGTTCATCATTTACAAAGAAGAGACCTGGATAGGTCTCAACGACAAACTCAAGGATTTTTCCTAACTCAAATTGTTCGGTCTCATCCTCAATGAAATGGAGATAACCAATAGGTGCATCCTCGCTATATAGAGGAAAAAGGGTAACCCTAAGGTGTTTTTTAAGTCTTGGTTCGTAAAACCTTTTGAAAAGTAAGCCCTGAGCCTTGGGTTTTACATCCTCAGGGCAGATTTTACAGGTTGGGCAAAAGGCCTCATTGACTTCACAACCTGAAAGGAGGCAGGGCTCTCCCTCTTTTAAGGGACAAAACTGGGGTATCTCCTTTAGACCGTGTACTACTTCATAGCAAAACCTTCCCTCAAGGTCCTCCCTTTTTTTACTTAGAAGTTTTAAAAAGGCCTCATTGACCTTGAGGATCTTATTATCCAGGCCTAAGAAAAAGGCCGGAAATTTTGATTCCTCAAGGACCTTTTCAAGATTGATTTTTAGCTTCATCTTCCTTACAGCATTCCTTAATTCCCAGGGCTCTGTAAAGGGTCATTACAGGACACCAGTTCAATATTCCTCTTCGGTCCAGAATTCTTTTCTAAAGCGCACAACTTTATTTCTTCCGGCCTCTTTGGCCTTATAAAGGGCAATATCGGCAAACTTTATGGCCTCCCAGATGGCTGAGGTGTCCTGAGGAAATTCGGAGACACCGATGGAGATGGTCCTTCTAATAATTCCCTTGGGAGTCTTAAACTCGTGCATTTCTATGGCCTTTCTTAATTTTTCAGCTACCTTTTCAGCCTCCCCTTCCCTTACATCCACAAGGAGCACCAAAAATTCCTCTCCTCCAAATCTTACTACAAGATCAGATTTTCGCACATTCCCTGCCAGAATCTGGGAGATCTCCTTTAAGACGAAGTCTCCCACTTCGTGCCCGTATTTATCGTTAATGGACTTGAAGTAGTCAAGGTCACACATGAGGATTCCAAGAGAGGTTCCCCTTCTTAAGATCTGGGCAACGAGATTGTCAATAATGCCCTCCAGAAATCTGCGGTTGTAAAGATTGGTCAGAGGGTCCTTGTGGGTTTGTTCTTTTAGGGCCTCAGCATAGCGTTTAGACTCTATAACAGGAGCGGTTTCATCTACATACCGATGCACCATCTGGAGTTTTTCTCTAAACTTTTTGGAAGAAAGGGTTACCTCAGTTGCAGGTAGGTGCAGTTCTACAACTCCCAGAACCTTGTTACCAGACAATATGGGAAGACAATAATGATTGGTCACATCTAAGTATTCGTAAAGTTTGCAGACATGAGGGGCCTCAAGAGAGGTCACTACCTTTCCTGTTCTTTTGGCCCTGCATCTATCGGCATTAAAGAGTTTTTCAGAGTTGACCTCAAGCTCCTCATCGGACTTATAAACCGGTCGCATGGTGTTTTGTGAATTGGAGACCTCATAAATGACAAAACTTGAAAAGGTTAGACTTTTGAGATTTTCTCCCAGCCTTTCGTAAACATCCTCAACGGTCTCGTCATTTTCTATAAGGTGTCTGAAGGTCTCCAGATTGGAAAAATTTTTTAGCAAGGCGTTAACCTTATTAGCAAGGTCTCCAATCTCGTCCTTGATCGTAAAGTGCAAAAGGGTATCTTTTTGAATAGACCCTGGATCGTAGATAAGTATATCCAGGATGTTTCTAATCTTCTCTAAGGGTCTTTTTACCATAAACCAGAAGGCGATAGCCCCCCAGATGAGGAAGAGTAAGACCAGAATCACTATGAAGTAAAGGGCCCTTTCAAAGTAAAAGGAGTTGTTTGTCTGAACACCTGCCTTGGCAAGGAGGTCCAGGGTTACGGAATAGAAATAAAAGGTCAGGACAAAGTTAACCATCACACAAATACCTATAATAAAGCCTACCTTCCAGAAAAGACTGCGATTCAAGAAAAGGGCTATTATCTTTTTTAAATTCAGGTCCATCTTGGTCCCTCCCCACAGACTCTAAGAAGAGATTATAATCTGGTTTTTCTTAAAGTAAATATGTTAAAGGCTCTTTTTAAAATTCCAATAGGTTGAGACTTTTGCAAAAT
>CAYTDX010000077.1:0-7008 GCA_964436655.1 uncultured Caldimicrobium sp. | reverse complement strand
TCCTTCTCTTTCTTGATAAAAAGACCTTCAGACCCTACTGGTTTGAGACAGGGACCCCAACCTTTTTGATGAAGCTAATCCTCAAAAACAGGTTTTATCTTCCCAGATTAGAGGCCCTCAAGGCTGGCGAAGAAATCTTATCAAGCCTGGATGTGGATTATCTTGCCCTTGAAAACCTTCTTTTCCAGGCGGGTTATCTAACCATAAAGGAGGTAAGGAGATTAGCCTCAAGAACCTATTATGTTTTGAGCTATCCCAATTTTGAGGTGAGAGTGAGCTTTAACAACTTTTACTTGAGTGATCTTATGCCTGTTGTCTCAGAGAAGGAGGAGGCTCAGATAGGGATAATTGAGGCCCTGGAGGAGGGGGATTTAGAGAGGTTGAGGGAGATACTGCGAGGATTTTTTGCCAGTCTGCCTCTTGATTGGTATCGCAGGAATAATCTGAGTGAGTATGAGGGGTTTTATGCCTCGGTGGTTTATGCCCTGTTTAATGGTTCAGGGCTAAACACCATCACAGAGGATGCGGGAAGCACAGGAAGGATTGATTTAACGGTGATTCACAGGGATAGGGTTTTTGTATTGGAGTTCAAGGTGGTTGAGAAGGAGGCTGAGGGGAGGGCCCTTCAGCAGATAAAGGAGAGGAGGTATTTTGAGAAGTATCTGGGGAAATACCCAGAGATTTATCTAATTGGGATAGAGTTTAGTAAGGAGGCAAGAAACATCGTTGGCTTTGAGTGGGAGAAGGTGACCTTTTAAAAACTTGAAAGGGGATTATAATCATAGGGGGCCAGATGGAGCTTAAGGAAAAGGCTAAAGAGGTGATCAAGAGGCTGAAAGAGACCTATCCTTCAGCCAGGATTGCCCTTAACTTTCAGAATCCCTTACAGCTCCTTATAGCCACTATTCTCTCAGCCCAGTGCACTGATGAAAGGGTTAATCAGGTCACTACAGAGCTTTTTAGAAAGTATCACACCGCCCAGGACTTTGCCTCTGCCCCTCTTGAAGAGCTCGCTCTGGCTATAAAAAGCACCGGTTTTTTCCAGCAAAAGGCAAGATACATTAAAGAGGCCTGCCAGATCCTCAATGAAAAATATGGAGGAGAGGTCCCCAGGACCATGGAAGGACTTCTTGAATTGCCCGGGGTAGCCAGAAAAACCGCAAACATTGTGCTTTCCAATGCTTACGGTATAGTTGAAGGTATCCCTGTGGATACCCATGTGTCAAGACTTGCCCAGAGAATTGGTCTTGCTAAGTCTAAGCAGGCCGAAAAGATTGAGAAAGAGCTTATGGAGATTGTGCCAAGGGAGGAATGGTTTATCTTTCCCTATCTATTGCAGGCCCATGGAAGAAAAGTCTGTATGGCAAAGAAACCCAAATGTCCTGAATGCATCCTAAAGGATATCTGTAATGCTTACCTATCCCAGAATTGATCCAGTTATTTTCAAAATAGGACCATTCCAGGTGCGTTGGTATGGTCTGATGTATCTTGTGAGTTTTCTTGTAGCCCTCCTGCTTTGCCGATACCAACTCAAAGAAAGAGGTAGATCTGATCTTTATCCCCTCCTTGAAAACCTTCTCTTTTACAGTTTTATCGGCCTTGTGGTTGGAGCAAGGCTGGGATTTTGCTTCTTTTATTACCCGGATTACTTTCTAACCCATCCCTGGGAAATCCCTGCGGTCTGGCAGGGAGGGATGTCCTTTCACGGAGGAGCTATCGGAGCTATTCTGACGGGATATCTCTATCTTAAGAAAAAAGGAGAGAACTTTCTTTACTGGGCTGACTTGGTTATCGTTCCAGCCCCCTTAGGCCTTTTTTTTGGGAGGATTGGGAACTTTATAAATGGTGAGATCTTTGGTAAGCCTTCCAACCTTCCCTGGGCTATAGTCTTCCCTGAGGGTGGCCCTATCCCCAGACATCCGGTCCAGCTTTATGAATCCCTTTTTACCGGACTTTTTCTTTTTCTACTCCTCTGGAGCATAAGACATAAACCCTGGAAAGAAGGAACCAAGCTTTCCCTGTTTCTTATCCTTTATGGTATCTTGAGGTTCCTTTTTGAATTTTTGCGCGAGCCCGGTCAGAGTTTTAATTTGCTCTTTGGCTGGATGACCATGGGACAGGTGCTCTGTATCGGAATGATGCTTACAGGTTCATTACTTCTGGTTTACCTTCGCAGGAAGTAGGGCCTCAATCTCTCTGGCCATCTCCTTTGCCCGATTAAAGACTTGAGAAAAAAGCTTATAAGCGGAGTCATCCCTGCGATTCAGGATTCTTGTGAGATCCTGACAGTTTTTACAGAGAAGATTTCTAAATCTCCTCCCAAAGGGATTTTCAAGCTGTATACGGGCATAGAGCCTCTCATCCTGTTTAGCAAGTCTTTTGAGTATCTCAAGCTGGGCAAGAAAGCTTGGAGTTGAAAGGGAAACCACCTCCTCAACCTTAAAATTGGCTGCCTGGATAAGATTCCCGAGGAGTATTAACCAGAAGTGATTTACCACCTGAACAAGCCCCATCACCTCATCGTGTCTTTTAGGAGGAATTTTTACCACCCTGAGACCAGCATTATTAAATAACTCTGATAACCAGAGGTAGGCCCCTTTCCCGCGCAGGGGATAAAGGACCATGATTTTCCCCTTCAGGTCTTCCTCATAAGGCCCAAAAAGGGGATGTCCTGCCACAAGTTCACCTTTTTTAAGAAATCTTCGCATAATCCTTGCTGGTTCAAGCTTGAGGGAACATATATCCATAATCCAGTGATGATTATCCACATAGGGAGCTATTTTTTCTACAACCTCTGGAAAGACCTCCATGGGTAGAGAAAGGAGGATGAATTTAGAGGCCTTTAAAAGCTCGGGAAGGCTAAGACCTGTCTCTAAATCCGAGATAAGAACCGTGTAGCCCCTTTGCTCAAAGAAGTTTTTGAAAAGGACACCCATTTTTCCTGCTCCCCCAACGATACCTACCTTAAAATTCCCTTCCATATGAGCCCCCATAGGATCAATTTTAGGTAAAAACAGGTCTTGCCGGATTCAGGCAACCTCAGAGAGCTTCAGTCTCTCCTCCCATCTTCTGAAGAGCTCCTCTCGCAGGGCAGGATATCTCTCTAAGACTGGGTCCTCTCTAATTAGTTCAAAGGCAGATTCTTTGGCCATAAGAAGGAGGTCTATGTCTCTTACAGGGTCTGCCCTTTTGAACTCAATAAAGCCCGATTGCTGGGTGCCAAAGATATCTCCAGGACCCCTTAAGCGCATGTCCTCTTCGGCTATTTTAAAGCCATCATTGGTTCGGCACATAACCTGAAGTCTTTTATAGGCCTCACTCTGAAAGGAGACCTTATAGGCAATGAGGAAACAGTAGGATTGTTTGTCAGATCTGCCCACCCTTCCTCTTAACTGGTGAAGCTGAGAGAGCCCGAATCTTTCGGCATGTTCAATAACCATGACCGTGGCATTGGGGACATCCACTCCAACCTCAACCACTGTGGTTGAAACAAGGACATCCAGCTCTCTTCTTTTGAAGGCCTGCATCACCTTTTCCTTCTCCTGTGAGGACATTTTACCATGGAGGAGACCTACTTTAAAGTCAGGGAAAATCTTTTCCTGAAGCTCTTTCCCGTAAGTAAGGACGGCTTTTAGGTCCAGGGCCTCAGATTCCTCAATAAGCGGTAAAATCACATAGGCCTGATGTCCCTTTCGGAGTTCTTTTTTTACCTCTTCATAGGCTACTTTTCGGTTATGCTCAAGAAAGAGCTTGGTTATAACAGGCTTTCTCCCCTTGGGCATCTCATTGATGATAGAGACATCCAGGTCTCCGTAAACAGTCAGGGCAAGGGTTCTGGGAATGGGGGTTGCAGTCATTACCAGGGTATCCGGGGTTATTCCCCTGGCCTTTTCCTTGAGGGAGGCCCTTTGAAGAACTCCAAAGCGGTGCTGCTCATCAATGATAACCAGACCCAGCCTCTTGAATTCAACTCCCTCCTGAAAGAGGGCATGGGTCCCTATGACGAACTTGTAAAAGCCTGTAGCCAGTCCCTGATAGATTTCCCGGCGTCGGGAAGGAGAAATCCCTCCTGTGAGAAGAGCGGTTTCAATACTCATGAGCCGAGCATAGCTTCTGAAATTACGATAATGTTGCTCTGCAAGGATCTCCGTTGGGGCCATAAGGGCTACCTGATAGCCATTCTCAATAGCAATGAGGGCTGCCACAAAGGCAACCACTGTTTTTCCACAGCCCACATCTCCCTGAACCAGCCTGTTCATTGGGATCTCTTTGGCCATATCCCTTTTTATCTCTTCTATGACCCTCTTCTGGGCTGAGGTGAGTTCAAAGGGAAGTTTCTTTAAAAAGTCCTCCGTTAGATTTGATTGAACCTTAAAGGCAATCCCCTTTTCAAGGGCTATCTTGCTTTTCTTTAAGGCAAGGGCAAGCTCAAGGAAAAAGAGCTCTTCAAAGGAGAGGCTCCGGTGATAAAGGTTATTTTCATCCAGGAGAACTTCCATTCTCTCAGAATCTTCCGGTTGATGCAGGGCCTTTAAGGCCTTTTTAAGGGGAAAAACCTGAGCCTTTTGTAAAATCTTTGGAGGAATCAGGTTATCCACATAATCTATATAATCATTGACTACTCTTTGTATGAGTCTTCGCATGGTCTTTTCAGGTATCTTTTCAAGAGCGGGATAAAGGGGAAGGATATGTCCGAGTTCATGGGCTATCCTTTCTGAGTCCTCTTCAGAGATAGTTTCAGGATGGCTCATTTCAAGATTACCCAGGAAGCGGTTGACCTCACCAATGGCATAGATCCTCTTCCCTTGAGGAAAGAGACCACGCATAACCCTTTCCTGAAAGTTGAACCACTTAAGGACCAGAAATCCCGTTTTATCGGTAATTAAAACCTCGTAGATTTTCCGTCTGGAATAATAACTGACACCACTTTTGAGTATCTCGCCAAAGACTACAGCCTTCTGACCCTCTGTAAGACTTCTAATAGGGATGACCTTTCTCCGGTCTTCATAGGTTCGGGGTAGAAAAAATAAGAGATCCTCAAGGGTTGTAAGGCCTCTTTTAGCGAGTTTTTGAGCAAGTTTGGGCCCGACACCCTTAAGGGTCTCAATACCCTGAGAGAGGATCTGGCGATTTCTTCTGTAAGTTTCAAGGGATGGGACCTCCTCAGAAAATTCATATCCCTCCGGGATTAATCTACTGCCATCAACCTTTGTAGAAGCTGAGGTAGAGAGGCCTTCTTCTAAAAGAAGCTCCTTCATCTTTAAAAGGCGAGGTTTCTTTTCTTCCAGGGGGATGCTATCTAAGTCCTTACAAAGGACCTTGATCTTAGAGATTAAGGCTGAAGAAACTTCTGAGGGAACCTCTTTTAGAAGCTGGAGAAAGGTCTTTTCAAGGTCTTTGCTTTTGGGTAAAAGAGCAAAGTCTTTTTTGGTGAGGGATTCCAGGATATTGTGTATCCTCTTTAGCCAGACTTCCTTGGACTCCATGGAGCACTTGTTTTTTGAAGACCCCCCTTAATTAGAGTTAAGGAAAGTGTCTAAGGGCCTTTGGATAAAGGTTACTCCAAATTTTCCAAAGTTCAAAGACCTTTTGAAGATTTCCGTGTTTCAGGGCCCCTTTGATAAAGATCCGGCTTTTAAAGTGCGCTTCAGAGAGAAGGAGTAGCCGTTCCTCTGAGGTGAGGGATGGGAAAAAATCTTTATAGACCTTAAGTAGGGCCTTTACTCGGTAGAAGTCAAGTCCTCTCTGCTGGGAGAGCTGATCTGCCCTTCCGCCATACTTGATGACCAGGGGTTCTTTTATGAGGCCCATAGGCATCTTTAAAGCTACCCTCAGAAAGAATTCGTAATCTTCACAGACTGGAAAGGTCTCATCAAAGAGCCCGAGCTCCTGAAAGACCTCCCTTTTCACCAGTAAGGTGGAAGGGGAGACCACACAGAGTTTTACCGCCCGGTCCAGAAAAGGGCCTTCAGCCTTGGCGTGATATTTCTTGGGATTTAGCCTTTGCCCTCTTCTAAACCAGAGCTCCTCTGTTTGTACAAGCTTGATCCGGGGATTTTTTTCCAGATACCTTATCTGTTTTTCTATCTTGGAAGGCAAAAACTCATCATCACTATCCAGAAAGGCCAAAAAGTTGCCCCTGGCTTTAAGAATACCCCGATTTCTGGCAAAGGATACTCCAAAATTGTAAGGAAGACGCACATATCTAAGGGGGTATCTTGAGGCAAGCTTAGGTGTATCATCCACCGAGCCGTCATCAACCAGAATTACTTCAAGGTTAGAATAGCTCTGTTTGAGCACGCTTCTTATGGCCCGCTCAACACAATAGGCCCGGTTATAAGTGGGAATGATTACAGAGACTAAGGGCTGCATATCTAAAAGGTTAGACTACTTCACAGATTTAACAAGACCAAGTATGCCTCCACTGGATTTTAGACTTTGTGGGTTCTTCGGGAAATTTCTTTCTTGGTAGCCGCGAGCATTAGCCTGCGTAAATTTTCAAAAATAAAAAATCCTTAAAATCCGACCCAAGCTGAAGCTTGCGGCTACCAAAAAACCAAAAATCAAGGGTCATTGTCTCGGTAGCCGTAAGACCTTTAGCCTGCGATTGAAAGGTTTTAAAGTTTTTAATAGGCGCAAGACCTTTAGCCTGCGAGAAAATCAATAAAAATCAAAAAAATACGTAACCTGAAGCTTGCGGCTACCAGAACCTAAAAAGAACCATGATTTTGCAAAGGTATCTTACAATTTATTGAGGTTGTATTGGCATTTGCGAAGTAGGGTGAGGGTGGTGGAGGCAAGATAGAAGGGAGAAAGGTAAGGAGGAAGGGGGAAGTCTGTTTGGAGCGGGAAAAAATGAGAGAAAAAGGTGAAAAAAAGAGGTTGGAGAGGGAGTTTTTTTGTGAAAAAGTGAGGTAAATTTAAGGGATAAGAGGGGGAATTTGATGTAAAAGGTCTTTTAGAGAGGAGATAATGCCCCAAATTCAAAATTTTGCAAAGGTCTCTATA
>CAYTDX010000076.1:0-7027 GCA_964436655.1 uncultured Caldimicrobium sp. | reverse complement strand
AGTATCTGGGGAAATACCCAGAGATTTATCTGATAGGGATAGAGTTCAGCAAGGAAACAAGAAACATCGTAGGTTTTGAGTGGGAGCTTCTTTTCAATAGATAGGGTCATCAGGCCGTTAGGGAAGCCAATTCTTAAAGACCTTTGCAAAATTACGGCTCTTATTAGGTTTCAGGTAGCTGTGGCCGTAGATGGCAGAAAGTTTTTGAATTTTTTGTTTTCTGGTAGCCGCAAGCTTCAGCTTGCGTGGGGTTTTCTCGCAGGCTAAAGGTCTTGCGGCTACCAGATTAATGATTTTTGGTTCTGGAGGTAGCCGCAGGCTTTAGGTTGCGTTTTTTTAGTCTGTTTTTTTAATTCCTTCGCAGGCTAAAGCCCGCGGCTACCTCAAAAAAACAATTTTGCAAAGAATTCTCGTAATATCGGGATTCTTCGCAAGCATCTAAAAATAGCTCTCAAAATGAACCCTACTTGTCTTGTATTTCAGATAGTGCCTCAGGTCCTCAATAACCCATTCAATAAGTCTCTCCATGGCCTCTTCGGTATAATAAGCGATGTGAGGAGTAAGGATGACCTTTTCGTATTTAAGGAGATGGAGGGTTAACAAGGCTTTTTGGGCCACCTCTGCAGGTAGATTTTCCTTCAAATAGGATTCATCAAGCAAGACCCTTTCCCCTTCAAACACATCCAAGGCAACTCCCCCCTTGAGTTTCCCCTTTTCAAGGGCCCAGATAAGGGCATGGGTATCCACAACCGGACCTCTGGCAGTATTTATTAACATGGCCTCTTCCTTGATTAGTTTGATATTATTCATATTGATGAGATGATGAGTCCTTGGGTTATAAGGAACCATAAGGGTAATAATGTCTGCCTCCTGTAAAAGGGTATCCAAAGTGACATAATTAACCTGGTATTTTTCAATTAGCTCTGAAGAAGGATTAATATCATAGGCCAGAACCTTCATTCCTATGCCAAAACCTATCCGGCAAAGATGTCCACCAATGTTTCCAGTTCCAATCACACCGAGGGTCTTTCCATATAAGTCAAGCCCCATCAGCCCCTCACGGGTAAAGTCAAAGAGGGCCATCTTTTCAAAGTTTTTCTTGAGTCTTCTTGCTAAAGCCAGTATCAAGGCAAAGGTGTGTTCTGCAACGGTTACACTGGCATAAAAGGGGGCATTGGAGACCTCAATCCCCCGCTTTTTACAGCAGAGCGTATCAATGTGATCTGCCCCTGTTGTCCTGGTGATAATAAATTTCAAGGAAGGGAGTGCATTAATGACCGCTTCATTTATAAGGGAATTTAAGTATATAACCGCAATAGTGACATCTTTATAGTTTGAGGCATTACTTTCCCTTAAAGGAGAAGCAACAAATTCCACTTCCAAATCTGGAAACTCATGCGTGATTTTTCTTTTAATGATACCCATGAATTTTTCCTTTTCCCAGTCTTTGGTCTCAAAAAAGACTATTTTTTCTGCCATAGTGTCCTCCTATGGTGCTAAATATTTTTGCTCCCCTTTAGGAACCCACCATCTCTCAAGGTTATAAGATATTCCAATGGCTGAGGGTTTGATTCCCCTGAAGCGTTTGTGAATGGCCTCAAGACTCATGGGAATATAGAGAAAGGTGTAGGGCTGATCCTCAGCCAGTATCTCCTGGAGCCTGAAGTAGATTTTCTTTCTCTTCTCTCTATCTAAGGTATATCTCCCCTCTTCAAGAAGGCGATCAACCTCTTTATTCTGATAGCCAATGAAATTAAGTCCAGGGCCCTGAATTTTTGAGGAATGAAAGATGTCATAGAGGTCTGGGTCTGGACCTGTGGTCCAGCCAAGAATCACTGCCTGAAACCTTCTTTTATCAATGAACTGATGAACCAGGGTTGTCCATTCCACAACCCGAATATTTACCTTGATGCCAATTCTGGCAAGGTCCTGCTGGATAATCTGGGCGGTAAGAAGCCTGGAGAGATTTCCCTGATTGGTAAGTATGGTAAATTCAAAGGGTCTGCCCCCTTTGTATAAAAGCCCTCCTTTTCCCCTTTTGAAACCAGCCTCCTTGAGGAGTCTTAGGGCCTCTTCGGGATTATAAAAACAGGATCCTTCAATAGCAGGATTATAAAACCAGGCATCAGGCTTATAGGGCCCATAGGCTGGTATCCCCTGTCCAAGAAGGGCCCCCATAACCACCTTTTTCTTATCAATGGCATAACAAAGGGCCTTTCTCACCCTGCGATCCTGAAAGAGAGGCTCCTTTAAGTTGTATCCAAGATAGGTGTAAGCAAAGGCAAGATAGCGATAAATCTGGAAATCCTTCTTTATGGACTCCTCCTGGAGTTTTCTATACTGAAGGGGTGTAAGGCTTATCCAGTCAAGCCCCTGGGAACGAAGCTCCATAAAAAGGGTTGAGGGATCAGGTATCACCCGATAGATAATGCCATCCAGATAAGGTCTGCCCTCAAAGTTTAAAGGATTAAATCTTAGCTTGATCTGAGTCTGGGGCTCCCAGCTCTCAAATCTAAAAGGTCCATTTCCCACCGGTCTTCTTCCAAAAACGCTCTGAAGATATTTGAGGTCCTTTCCTGCAAGAAGATGTTTGGGTAAGACCACCAAGTTACCCCAGGAGGAAAGGGCAAGGGCAAAGGGCCTCTTATAGGTCACACGAAAGCTATACCTGTCAAGCACTTTAAAATCTTTGACCTCAAGAAAATCACTGGCATAGGCCGAGGGAGTATCAGGACTGGTAATAAGTTTAAAGCCAAATTCCACATCATAGGCCGTTACTTCTACCCCATCTTCCCATTTAACCCCTTTTCTCAGATAAAAGGTAAGGGTCCTTTGGTCCTTTGAGACCTCAAATCTTTCGGCAAGGTCCCCTACAATGGTAAGATCCGGGGCATATTTCACCACTCCCCGGAAGATGTTTCCTGCCACAATGTGACTCATGGCATCTGTTGCAAGCATGGGGACAAGCAAACTGGCATCCGCAATGGTTCCGATTATCAGGGAATCTCCGTAATCAGGCCCCTTAACGGATTGAGAAGGGGTCTTTGAAAAGACAAAGGGGACCAGCCATCCGAGTAGGAGTAAAATAAAAAGACCTATCCTTAGAGGCCTTCTATTTTTCACGGGAGATCCTTTGAGGTCTTTTACTCTTACCCAGTCCGGGCTTAAAAACAATAGTCAGACTTCTTGCCAGAACCAGCAAAAATATCCCAAGGGTCCAGTAAAGGATCTCAATTTCCTTACCCTTTTCCTCAAAGAGATAGATCATAAACTCCCTTATACTGAAGGCAATGAGGGTCTCAAGAAGAACCTCCATGCGAAGACGATGGTGCTCAAAATATTCCACAAAGGCCCGGACTAACTCCAGAATAACGATTAGACTCAAGACATTGATTACAAGCTCCTTTATACTTAAACGCACAGTCCTTTCAGTAATGAGAAATCCCAGATCAAGGACTATTCTCACAAGAATTATAGCAAGCACTAAGATTAAGATTATAATAGCCAGATTATATGCAACCTTTATGCTTAAGGCATAGAGCCTGAGAAAGGAATTTTGAAGATTCATAGGACATCCCCCTGGAAAGGAAAGGTCTTTAAGGGTGAATAAACGGGCCCCTTAGGGGTAAGCTCACTTTTGAAGAGGGTGACCTCTTTTACAAGAAAGGTCTTCCCCTGTATCCTCGTTGCCTCATCCAGGAGTCTCCTGAAATAATCCTGAAAGGCCTCGGGGTCTCTTAATTCCTTTATCCTTAAAAGGGTAATGTGGGGATGGAATCTTTCTTTTCTTTCAAGTTTCAATCGCTTCAGGGATTTCTGAAGTTTCTGATTTATCTCCTTGAGCTCTCCAGCCTCATCCTTAAGCCCTATCCAGAGCACCCTCGGGGTCCCTCTTTCAGGGAAAAATCCAGGCCCATTTAAGGTCAAAGAAAAGGGTGTAAAGCCTCTTAGGAGACCTTGCAGACTCCGGGCTATCTTTTCAACCAAGTTCTCCGGGACATTTCCAAAAAAATGCAGGGTTAGATGATAGTTTTCTTCTTCCACCCATTTCCCCTTAAGGCCCTCTGGAAGAGGAATTTTACTCAGGCTATAGAGTTCTCTCTTTAGATCCAAGGGCAAATCTATAGCTAAAAAGGCTCTCACCATAAAGGAGATACCTCCTTAAGATATCAAGGGCCGTGTAACTGGCCATCCTTTGAATGGTCTGTCTGTCCCCCTCAAAGTGAAAATGTAAGGCCCATACCCTGTGAGGAGCTGAAAGACCAATATAGACCGTCCCCACGGGGATCTCAGGAGTTCCACCTGTTGGCCCTGCAATCCCTGTGGTGGAGAGTGCAAAATCCGTTTTGGCCTTAAGTAAGGCCCCGTAAGCCATCTCCATCGCAGTTTCATAACTATAAACTCCCTTTTCCTTAAGGGTTTCCTCTCTCACCCCCAACACTTCTCTTTTACTCTCTGGTGTATAGGTCACAAATCCCCTCTCAAAATAGGCCGAAGACCCTGGAATGCTGGTGATCAGGCTGGCAAGAAGTCCCCCTGTGCAGGATTCTGCCGTGGATAATGTGAGGCCTCTTTGGGTCAAAAGTTTCCCCAAAACCTCCGGAAGGGATTCATCCTCACCACTTACGAGATTTACTCTAAATCTATCCTTTATCTGACTTTCCACCTTTTCTACCTTTTCTTCCTCACCTATCAGAACTAATCGTACCTCCGGAATTAAGGGGTAGTATCCGATCTTAATCTCCTCTTTCCCCTTAATCCCCAGAATAAATTGGTTGAGATCCGTCTCATTGAGGTCAAAGAAAATAAGGTTTTTTATAATCCTTTCTTCCTTGCAAATCCCTTTTCCCCCGGCTTTTACCTCACAAAGAAGGGGGATAACGCGCTCCTTTAAGAGGTATCTAAACTGCTCCGGAACCCCTGGAAGAAAGAAAAGTTTTTTTCCCTGATAGTGCAGATAAAATCCGAGCATCTTTGAGTCCTCACAGAGGATTTCAGCCCCCTCGGGAAGCTTAGACATCTTTTTAGCCATGGAAAGGGTTCCCCTGTATTCACCTGAAGAGAGAATGGCTGAAAGAAGGGTCTTACTCTCAATGAGGTCAAGATTCAGGACCCTGGCAACAGCCTCAGTGGTTAGGTCATCTTCCGTTGGACCAAGGCCACCTGAGGTGATGACAAACTCATATTCCTCCAAGAGTCGCTGAAAGGTTTTCATAATTAGAGGTTCTTCATCAGGGACTGTCACGATTTCAGAAAGTTTAAGCCCAATAGCAGAAAGCACCTTTCCAGCAAACTCGGCATTGGTATTCAAGATTCTCCCTGAGATGAGCTCATCCCCTATGAAAAGAAGGGCTCCCCTCATAGCAAAAACCTGTGAATTGAAAATATAAAACTTACCAAAAGGTTTGTCATAATCCCAGCCAGGACATCATCAAGCATAATTCCCCAGCCACCTTTTAACCTCTCAAGCCTTTTTAATGGATAGGGTTTAGTTATATCTATAATTCTGAATATAATTAAAGCAAGTATGAATTCCCAGAGAGTGACCTTACCGAGACAGGAGATATAGGCCCCGGCCACCTCATCAATAATTACCTCGTCAGGATCACTTTTACCCAAGAAAAGAGAGACATAACCAGAGGTCAGGATCCCCAAAAAAATGAGAAGGACGGTAATAATGAGTTTCCCATAAAGGGCCATCTCAAGGGTTAACCGGTAAAGCAACACCCCCTCCAAGGCCCCTAAGGTCCCTGGCAAAGGGGGGATGTATCCCACAAGGGCTCCGGTTGCCAGAAATAAGGTCACCCCCTTTTTACTTAAGGGGAGAACTTTCAAGTTCCTTCTCAAACTCATCATACTTTCCAAGCTCAATGAGATTTTTAAGCCTCCAGAGATATAACCTCACCTTAACCATTTCCCTTTCCCCTCCGGGAGGCCTTTCAAGTAAGGTCCTTTCCCGCTCTTTGTATTTCAAAAGGGCCCTTTCCCTGAGATTCCGATTATAGTCCTCAACTTGATTCAGGAGCTCCTCTGCGGTCTTGTTGACCTCCTTAAGAAGCCTTTCAGCAGACCTGTAATACCTCTTTTTGTAATAATCCTTGGCCTTTTCCCATTTTTTGGACACACTCGCATATTCCTGAGGATAGAGATCTCTTGCCTGAGAGACATTGAGGAGGGCCATTTTTTTCTCGGTTTCATTATACAGCCCCTTAGGAGGTGGTGGAAGGTTAATAAATCTACTCACAAAGGGGAGAGCTGAAAGCCGGGCCTTAACCTTTTCAAGGGTAGAATCCTTCCAGTTATTGATAGAATCCGGGATCTTATTGAGCTGACAGGAAAGGAGAATCAGGCAAAGACAAATCAGGCTCAGGCCTTTTATGATCTTTGGCATCAAGGATATTTTAACTCAAAAAGAACTTATAGGCAAATCCGATTGTGAATTCTTCAAAAAAATTCGTCTTTCTCTGGTAGCCGCAAGACCTTCAGCCTGCGTGAGAAAGGGTTTAAAGATTTTGGTAGCCGCAGGCTTTAGCCTGCGTGGGTTTTTTTAAGACGCAAGCTAAAACTTGCGGATACCGTAAAACCTCAAAAAAGACTGAGGGATTCCTCACCAGGAGGCACAATCAAGGGATAGCTGGATTAAACTTTTTTTTAACCATTCCGATAAAAAATATCAAAAGAAGAAAAAAACCTTAAGGAGGTGCAGCCATGGCAGTAAAAGTTAATTTTAACGAAGCAGCCGCCCAAACCCACACCGCGCTCGTGAGAAATGAGCGCGCCATTAACAAGAGCCTGCTCAGGCTCTCAACGGGTATGAGGATTCTCAATGCCGCGGATGACTCTGCGGGTCTTTTCATTGCAGACATGCTTGGGACCGTTGCCAAGGCCTATGAGCAGGGGAACAGAAACATTCAAACCGGAATCTCTGCCCTCCAGATTGCTGAGGCCAATGCCGGACAGATTTATGATAAGCTTCAGGAGATCTATGTGAGGGCCCAGAATGCAGCCAATGACATCAATGACCCTA
>CAYTDX010000075.1:3427-7084 GCA_964436655.1 uncultured Caldimicrobium sp. | reverse complement strand
AATCCACAGCATCCTTTCCAAGATTCAAAATTCTTCCGATTTCCTCTGAGGTCTTGCCTTCCCTCACAAGAAGAGCAATTTGTGCCTCCTTAGTGGTTAGCATAGCTAAGGGATTGAGAGTGGAGAGGCAGGTCTTCTCAAGTTCCTCTAAACGTGTGAGGACCTCGGTTCGGACCTTTTCAAGCTCTGGCTCAAGCCTGTTCTGGAGGAGATTGAGAAAGGGAAAGAGAACCCCTCTGACAAAGGAAACCCATCCTGTTAGGAGGGAGGGCATTGGCCTTTCTTCTTCAGGGGTCTCCATAACCGGGAGCAGACCCTCTTTTTCCGGGATTTCCTGATGGAGAAGGACAAAAATCCTGGGCTTACTCCTTAGAGGAAAAAAAAGGAAGAGAAATTTCTTAAGGGGTTTGTCCGCCTCAGAAACCTCATAGATAAGAGAAAAAAAGGGTTTTTTTTTCTTTAAGACCCAAAGGAGCCCATTTTTTATCTCTTCGGCAAACTCCTTTTCATCCCCTTCTACAGCCTCACAGAGTTTGAGATAATTGTATCCCACGCCATCAGCCCTAACGATAAGCCCCTTCTGTATGGCGGATCTTTGCCAGAATTGATTAGTGGCAAGGATATTTCCCTTTTCATCCAGGATGGCAAGATAACCTGGAAAATCTTCAAAGAGGCGATAATAGATTTCTGGCTTTAATGGAAAGTTTTTCATTTCCCAGGGTTACCAGCGCATAAGTACCCCGGCAAAGGTAAAACCGCCTCCAAAGGAGACCATGAGAAGGAGGTCTCCCTTTTTTAGACGACCCTCTCTTTCCGCCTCACAAAGGGCTATAGGAATACTTGCAGCCGAAGTATTTCCATACTTGTGGATATTTACAAAGACTTTATCTTGAGGCAGTTCCAATCTTTCTCTCAAGTATTCTATGATTCGGAGATTGGCCTGATGAGGAATAACCAAAGAAAGATCTGAGGAGGAAAGCCCATTTCTTTCCAAGAGCTCAAGAGCAATCTTTTCCATCATCCTCACCGCTATCTTGAAGACCTCACGGCCCTGCATTTTAATGAAGTATTCTTCTTCGGGTAGCTCAGGGTCAAAAGGAGGATAAGCAGAGCCTCCACCTTTAAGTGTTAAAAGGGACCAGTTTGAACCGTCTGCTCCGAGAATAAAGTCTATTATCCCTGATTGATTTTCTGAGGCTCCAAGGATTACCGCCCCAGCTCCGTCTCCAAAGAGCACACAGGTTGACCTGTCCCTCCAGTTGGTCTTTCTGGAGAGGGCCTCAGCCCCGATAACAAGAATCTTCCAGTTGGGGTTATTTCTTATAAACTGGTCTGCTACTGTTAGGGCATAAAGAAAGCCCGAACAGGTTGCAGAGAGATCAAAGGCCCCGGCTTTTACTGCCCCGAGTTCTTTTTGCACAAGAATAGAGAGGCTTGGCATAAGGAAATCAGGAGTAAGGGTTGCACAGAGGATGAGATTGAGGTCTTCCGGTTTCAAGGAGGCCTGCTTTAAGGCCTCACGAGAGGCTTGAACTGCGTAAGTGCTTATGACCTCTCCCTGTCTGAGGATATGTCTTTCCTTAATACCGGTTCGCTCTGTGATCCATTTGTCGCTGGTTTCAACCAGCTTTTCCAGGTCAGCATTAGTAAGAATCCTTTCAGGAACTGCCATACCACAGGCTAAGATAGAAGAAAGGGCTCTAAGCTCCAATTTTTTCCTCCTCCACGGCATTTTCTCGGATTGCCCTTTCCAGTCTCTCCCAGAGGTTGACGGTAGAAAAGTGCAGGGCCTGTTTGATAGCATTTTTTATGGCATAGGCATCAGATTTTCCATGGGCAATAATAACATTTCCCTTCACCCCAAGGAGAGGAGCTCCTCCATATTCACGCCAGTCGGTCTTTTTCTTGAAGGCCTGAAGGGCCCCCTTTGAAAGATACATCCCCAGAAGATAGAGATAGGATCTTTTGACCTCGTTTTTTAGCATCTCAAGGATGGTCTCAGCCAGGCCCTCAGAAAGTTTCAGACAGATATTTCCTATAAAACCATCACAGACAACTACAGCTACCTCTCCTTTGAAGATCTCTTTCCCTTCAATATTTCCGTAATAATTAAGATTTGAGGCCCTGAAGAGATTGTGGGCCTCCTTTACGAGCTGATTACCTTTACCGGTCTCTTCACCGATGGAGAGAAGGGCAATCTTTGGATTCCTTCTACCCCAGATGGTCTCCAGAAAGAGGCTTGCCATGAGACCGAATTGATAGAGGTCATAGGCCCGGGAATCCACATTGGCACCTGCATCAATTAGAACCATCGGGTCTTTAAGGGTGGGAAGCATGGTGGCAATGGCAGGTCTTCTGACCCCAGCCAGCCTTCCAAGAATGAAGATGCTCCCTGCCACTACGGCACCGGAATTTCCGGCTGAGACGAATGCCTTAGCCCTTCCTTCTTTGAGGAGCTCAAGGCCTTTAAAGATAGTTGCCCCTTTCTTTTTCTTTACAGCCTCTCCAGGAGGTTCATCCATCCTTACCCATTCTTCAGTATAGAGAAAATCCGCCCTCTCTGAGTGCGGAAAATCCTTTAGAACCTCCTCTGGACCTATAAGAATTAAGGTTAGTTCAGGAAAGGCAGAAAGGGCAAGCTCTGCTCCTTTAAGGATAGCCTCAGGGGCAAAATCGCCCCCCATCACATCTAAGGCTACAGGGAACATCTAAATTGATTAGACTTCCTCTTTTTCTACAAAGGCCTTCCCTTTGTAATAACCACAGCTTGGGCAGACCCTGTGTGGTAGTTTAAAGGACTTGCATCTGGGGCAAAGGCTTCCAGATGGTGCTGTAAGGGCCTGGTGAGCACACCTCATTCCCTTCCTGGAGCGAGAGGTCTTTCTTTTAGGAACAGCCATTTCTAATCCCCCTTTCAATAAGATTTTCTCTAAGAGTTGAAAAGCTCTCTTAACACCGCAAAGGGCCTATCCTTTTTTATTTTGGTGCAGTGGCATGTCCTCTGGTTAAGATTGGTTCCGCAGGCCTGACAGATCCCTTTACAATCAGGCCGGCAAAGATTTCTGAAGGGAAGACTCAACAGAATCTCTTCGTGTAAAATTTCATAATAGGAGATAAAGGAGTTCTCGTAAAAGCTTATCTCAAGTTCATCTGTGGTGAGCTCCCTTTCCTCTTCAAAGGCAAGGGTTTTTTTGGGAAGAAGGAGCACCGCAAAATCTTTATCTATTGGAAATTCAAAATCCTCAAGGCATCTATCGCAGGTCATCTCAAGAGATCCCTTAAGGTGACCTTTTACCACCACCTCAAGGCCCCTTTTTTGAAGCCTCAGGTAACCTGAAAAGGGGGTTTTAACCTTAAGATCCCCATTTATTTCTCTCAAATTCTCAAATTCAACTAAGAGGCCCTCAGCAGGGATATCATCTATATTTATCCCCCATTGCTGACCGGAGTTTTTAATTTCCTTCATAATTTCACCGAAGAGATTTTTTCTTAAGATTAATACCAAAAGTCCCTTTTGTCAAATCAATGTATGAGGCCATTAGATTTTAGACTTTGTGAGTTTTTCACAAAATTAGTCTTTTTGGGTAGCCGCGAAACCTTTAGGTCTTGCGGAGGTTTTCAAAAATATAAAAAACCAAAATATGCGCAACCTAAAGG
>CAYTDX010000075.1:0-3417 GCA_964436655.1 uncultured Caldimicrobium sp. | reverse complement strand
AAAATCAAAAAAATTTGACGCAAGCTGAAGCTTGCGGCAACCAGAAAACCTAAAACCAGCATCAGTCCTGCAAGGGGGATATTATCTTATGAAAAGGCTCTTTTTGAAGGCGAAAAGGGCTTCAAGATAGGTGTCTGTTCCACCTCTAAGGCCAACCTTAAGCTCCCTCTCGAGATTATAATATTTTAAACAGGTCCCGCAGGAAAAAATCTCAACCCCTCTTTTTTCAAGCTCTTTTAAAAGGGGGATAAAGGTCTCATCCTGGGTGGTAAGTTTGACCCCTGTGTTCATAAAGAAAATCCGATCAGGCAGGAGATTTTGAGCCAGCATAGTTTCAAAAAAGCCCTTCAAGAGAACTCTTCCTAACTCTTTATCCTCTCCCATATGGTCAGAAGCCACAATTACAAGAAGATTTTTTCCCTCTTCTGAGGGACAGGTGATAACATACTCTTCTGAGGGTATTCCTTCTCCTTTCTCAATCAGGAGATGGAATCCTTCTCCCAGCTTTTCCGTTGAAAGGAGTTTGTGCCCCTGGGCAGAGAGAAATTTCTGGATATTTTGAAGAGAGACCTCACTGTCAATGAGAACTTTTATTTTTTCGCCAGGCTGAATTTCATCCAAGGCCTCTTTGGTCTTTATAACTGGCTGCGGACAGGGGAGCCCTCTTGCATCAACCTCCCTCATAGGCAAGCCCTCTCAATAACTTTTACCTGTATGATACCTTACCTATGGGCAAAAAACAAATAAAAAATTTTAATTTTTTAAATAAATTTTATTGAAAAAGCTAATGAATTTTGGCGCTTATAAGAAAAATTTTTTAAAAATCTTACAAAAGGTTACGGCTGATATAAAATTAGAATTTATAAAGGGGTAGCTGCGGGCTTTAGCCTGCGTAGATTTTTCAAAAAACAAAAATACTCGCAAGCTGAAGCTTGCGGCTACTAGAAAACAAAAAATTCAAAAAACCTTTCGCAATCAACGGGCCACGCCTACCAGAAATTTTAAAAGAACCATAATTTTGCAGAGGTCTCATTATCTTGAGAAAATAAGAAACTTTATTATTATAGAGCTCATGGAATCTCAAGTTCACTGGGATAGAGAACTCAGCCTTACCTCCCTTCCCTTTAAAACCAAGACCTTCAAGATACTCCAGACCCATATCTCTTATGTACTTATCACGGATGAGTTTGTTTACAAGATCAAAAAACCTGTCAATTTTGGTTTTCTTGATTTTACAACCCTTGAAAAAAGGAAATTTTATTGTGAAAGAGAAGTGGAACTCAATCGGAGGCTCTGCGGGGATCTTTACATAGGGGTTGTCCCTATCTCCAAAACAGACAGGGGTTATCAAATTGAGGGGGAAGGTGAGCCCGTTGAATATGCGGTAAAGATGAAGAGACTCCCGGAAGAGGGGATGATGAAAAGGCTTTTAAGCGAGGGACTTTTAACTCCGGGGCATCTGGATCTCATTGTGGAAACCCTGGTCCCCTTTTACAGGACCGCTGAAACGGGAGAGAGGGTTAATTATTATGGAAGCCTTGAGGTCATAACCTATAACACCGAAGAGAACTTTGAACAAACAAGGGCCTTTGTGGGTAGGGCCTTAACCAGGAGAAAATATGAACACATCGTTAATTACACGCGAACCTTTATTAAGGAAAGGGCAGATCTTTTTAGAAGCCGGATTGAGGGAGGTTTTATAAGAGATGGCCATGGAGACCTTTACTCAGCCAATATCTGTTTTGACAATCTCAAAAGGGTTTATATCTTTGATTGTATTGAATTTAATGACCGCTTCCGATGTGGCGATTCCGCTCAGGATCTTGCCTTTCTGGCTATGGACCTTGATTTTTACGGGCTCAGGGATCTGGCAGATTATTTTATCCGTGAATATGTTAAAAAAAGCGGGGATCAGGGCCTTTTGGATGTGCTTGATTTTTACAGGTGTTATCGGGCCTATGTGAGGGGTAAGATCGGGTGTTTTACCTCTGTGGATGAAAGGGTCCCGGAGGAGGAGCGAAAAACGGCCGAAGAGGCTGCCCGGAAATACTTTGACCTTGCCTTTCACTATGCTCAAGGGCAACCCAAGGTGGCAGTCTTTATGGGGCTTTCTGGTACGGGAAAGACCTTTTTAGCGAAAAACTTCCTTGAGAGATACCCAGCAGTTTACCTTTCTTCAGACATTGAAAGAAAGAGACTTTTGAGTTTGCCTCCAGAGGAGCACCGCTTTGCAGAGTTTGAAAAGGGGATCTACTCTCCGGAGATGACTGAGAGGACCTATGCCCGGTTGATAGAAAGGGCCTTAGAGGAGGCCTCTTTTGGGAGAGATGTCTTAGTGGATGCCACTTTCAGAGAGAGGAGATTCCGGGAAAAACTCAAAGAGGTCTTGGAAGGGGCAGGCATTGAGCTCCTGTGGGTATGGTGCCTTGCACCGGATGAAGTAGTTAAAGAGAGAATAGAAAAAAGGCTCAAGGAAAAGACAGCCTCTGATGCCCTTTTTGAGACCTATCTTAAGCAAAAGGAGAGATTTGAACTGCCCCAGGAAGAGAAAAATCTATTAATACTTAATACCTCACAAGACCTTAAAGACCTCTTAGATCAGATAGAAAAATTCTTAAATTTTTGATTTCCCCTCACGCAAGACCTAAAGGTCTTGGGGCTTCCTGAAGACAAATTTTTGAACCATCCCCCTCTTGTCTTTTAAAAAGGAATGATTATTTTTTGGTTAACCAAAAATCACTATAGAGGAGGGAGGTGGATCTATGAAGATCAAACCACTTTATGATCGTATCCTTGTTCAACGCATTGAAGAGGAGCAAAGAACTGAGTCCGGAATTATCATCCCTGACACCGCAAAGGAAAAGCCCATTATGGGTAAGGTGATTGCGGTGGGAGAGGGGCGGCTTCTTGAAAATGGTCAAAAACAGCCCCTTATCGTCAAGGAAGGGGATAAGATTCTCTTCAGCAAATATGCTGGAACCGAGATCAAGATCAAGGGTGAAGAGTATCTCATTATGAGAGAAGATGATGTTTTAGCCATCATTGAAGGTTAATCCATTAAAAAATCAATATAAGGAGGAGGTGGATTTATGGCAGCTAAGGACATTATTTATGGAGCCAATACCAGAGATAAAATTCTGGCTGGCGTTAACAAACTTGCCAATGCAGTAAAGGTTACCCTTGGTCCCAAGGGAAGAAATGTCATCCTTGAGAGGTCCTTTGGTTCTCCTCTTATCACCAAAGATGGTGTAACCGTTGCCAAGGAGATTGAGCTTGAGGATAAGTTTGAAAATATGGGAGCCCAGATGGTTAGAGAAGTGGCTTCCAAGACAAGCGATGTAGCTGGAGATGGAACCACCACGGCAACTGTTCTTGCCCAGGCCATCTTTCAGGAGGGAGTGAAACTCGTTGCAGCTG
>CAYTDX010000074.1:0-7232 GCA_964436655.1 uncultured Caldimicrobium sp. | reverse complement strand
TTTTTTGCAGGCTAAAGGTCTAACGGCTACCTCAAAAAACAATTTTGTAAAGAACTCCTACACTTAATAATTTAATTTAATTTAAAAATTTCAGAAAGTCAACCCTGAAATTTTATGATTTTCGCCATGTCAATTTTTAAAAATAGGGTAAAATAAACCAAAAAATGGGCAGAGGTGCGGTATGCTGGATTATTATCTGACGGAAGAGCAGGGGCTTCTTGTTGAGCTGATAAAGAGGATAGGAGAAGAATACATCAAGTCTTTGGCTTTGAGCTGGGACGAAAAGGAGGTCTATGATCCCACTCCCATCCGTGCTCTGGCAGATGCGGATCTATTCGGTATTATCGTTCCTGAAGAGTTTGGGGGACTTGGAATGGGGGTTCAGGAGATGTGCCTTGCGGTGGAGTGGCTCTCCTATTATTGTGCCGGGGTTTCAACCACTTATGCTGCCTCTTTTCTGGGGGCCTATCCACTGATTCTCTTTGGAAATAAGGAGCAGAAGGAAAGATATCTTCCCGAGGTTGCTCAGGGGAAAAGGCTCTGCGCCTTTGCCTTAACCGAGCCTCAAGCCGGAAGTGATGCCTTTGCTATTAAGACCACGGCCAAAAGAGAGGGAGATTTTTATGTGCTTAACGGGGTTAAACAGTGGATTACCAATGGAGGTATAGCTGACCTTTATGTGGTGATAGCCTTAACGGATCCCACCAAAGGGCCACGGGGAGCCAGCGCCTTTATCGTAGAAAAGGGTGATCCCGGGCTTTCCTTTGGCAAAAAGGAAAAAAAGCTGGGGCTTCGGGCCTCTATTACTACGGATGTATTTTTTAACGACTGCCAAGTTCCTGTAAACAGGCTTCTCAGCCGGGAGGGAATGGGTTTTATGGTAGCCCTTAAGACCCTTGATTATGCAAGGTGCGGGGCTGGAGCCCAGGCCCTGGGTATTGCTCAAGCCGCTCTTGAGGTAAGCTTAAGACATGCCAAAAAAAGAGTCCAATTCGGTCAGCCCGTCTATAACTTTCAGGCGGTAAGTCACACCTTTGCAGAGATGTCCATGCGACTTGAGGCCTCACGAGCCTTGGTCTATAGCGTGGCCAAACATATTGACAGAGGGGCTAAGGATTTTTCAGGTGCCTCGGCTATGGCCAAGTGCTTTGCAACGGATCAGGCCATGTGGATTTGTGAAAGGGCCCTTCAGATGATGGGAGGCTATGGTTATATGAGGGACTATCCAGTGCAAAAGTATCTCAGGGATGCCAAGTGCCTTCAGATCTATGAGGGCACAAATGAGATTCAGAAAAATGTTATTGCCAGAGAACTGGCCAAGTTTTATAAATAGAACTGGCCAAGTTTTATAAATAGGGGGGCCTTATGGAGAGAATTATTGTCTGTATAAAGGGCGTTCCAAGACCTGAGAGTGTTAAGGTTGATCCCGAAACCCATACCCTGAGGAGGGAATCCGCTGAGCTCATCCTTAACCCCAACGATAGATGCGCCTTAGAGATGGCCATGCGATTAAAGGAGACCTACGGGGCAGAGGTTGTGGTTATTACCATGGGGCCACCCAATGTTTTGCCTTTACTTAAGGAGGCTTATGGTCTTGGGGCAGACAGGTTAATTTTACTTTCTGACAGGGCCTTTGCTGGAGCAGATACCTTAGCCACAAGCCGGGTGCTTGCAAAGGCCATAGAGGGGTTATCTCCCTACAGTGTCATCCTTATGGGGCTAAAGTCCATAGATGGAGAAACTGCACAGGTCCCTCCTGAGACAGCAGCCATCCTTGGCATACCTTCGGTTATCAATGTTAAAAAGATATCCTTTGAAGAGGGAAGGGGGATAATCTTAAGGGAATCGGAATACGGTTTAGAGGAGCTGGAGATTGAGCCCCCTTTTTTGGTCAGCCTTTATCCTAAGCTGGATTACTTTAGACCCCCTTCTCTAAAAAGACTTTTAAAGGCAAGAGACCTTGAGCCAGAGGTCATGACTAATAGAGATCTTGGGCTTCCTGAGGAGTGGTTAGGTTTGAAGGGCTCCCCCACCCAGGTTGAGGGTGTTTTTGAGAAGAAATTTTTAGAGAGGGGAGAGATCTGGGAGGGTTCACCTGCCGAACTTGCAGAGAAATTGTTAACTCTCCTGAGGGGTAAGGGATTTCTCAAAAATTAAAAGGGAGGACGAAGGGTCATGGCAGATACCATTATAGCCTATGGGGAATACTTCCAGGGGAGACTGCATCCCGCAAGCCTTGAGATCTTAACTCCCCTTTTTGAAATAGCTGAGCAAATGCAAAAAAGACTTGCCCTGCTTGTCCTCTGTAGGTCTAAGGAGGAGGTAAAGGGTAATCTGGAGCTAAAAAAGGCCCTTTGTCATGAGCTCTGGATTGTAGAGTCCCAGGAGTTTACGAGCTTTAAGGATGATCTTTATTCCAGGGTAGTGGCTGAGGTTGTAAGGACAGAAAAGCCCTTTGGAGTTTTTTTTCCGGCTACCTTTCAGGGGCTTTCCCTTGCTCCAAGGATAGCCGGAATGCTTGGAGCTGGCCTCTGTGCCCATGTAAATGCCTTTGAGCTTAAGGATGAAAAACTTTTGATGCTGAGACCTACTTATGGGGAAAACATCATAGCCAGGCTTTATTCCACAACTTTACCGGTCATGGCAACTATTTCCTTAGGCGCTTTTCCGGTGAGAGAGGCCCCTAAAGAACCAGAAATAAAAGAATTTAGACTTCCTTCGGATTTTAACTGGGAGAGCAAGATAAAACTCAGAAAGTTTGAACCCTCCAAAAAAGAACTTAGTAGATTAAGTGTAGCCAAGGTGGTTCTTGCAGGAGGACTTGGATTGAAGAGGAGGGAAAATTTTCAAAAGTTACAGGTACTGGCTAAAGCCCTTGAGGCAGAGGTGGGTGTCACAAGGCCCCTTTGTTATGCTGGGTGGGCAGAGGAGGATCGTATGATCGGCGTAAGTGGGGTGACTGTGAGGCCCAAGCTTTATATTGGTTTTGGGATCTCCGGGGCTATTCAGCATACCTCTGGAATGGAAAATTCTGAGTTCATTATTGCAGTTAATACGGATAAAGAGGCTCCTCTGGTTAAATTGGCCCATCTATCTCTGATTTGTGATGCCGGAGAGCTTCTGGATGCCCTGATTAAGTCTCTGAGAGCTTAAGAAGGGCCCTGAATCTTTTTCTGAGTCTTTTAATGTGATCTCCTTCCCAGTAAAGTTTGTCACACTTAGGACAATAATTGAATTCTCGGTATCTTTCCCAGACCTTGGGTGGTATCCTTTCCCGAAAGTCCTCTTTGTTAACGGAGATAAGTTTTTCTCCACAAAGGGTGCATATATCAAGGGAGAGAGAACTCTTGAGTTTTAATTTGTGAATTAGAAAGAAGAGCTGTTGTTTTAAAGAGCCTCTTGGAAGCAAAAGATAGCTAAGATGATGCCTTTCAAGGAGAGAGGCCGTCTCTGAGCTTGTGATCAGAAAGAATTTATCCTGATTTTTTGAGATTACCTCTGGGGTTATTTTCTTTTCTGCAAGGTGAACCCTGTATCCCATAAAGCGAAGCCACTTAGCCAGTCCAGAAAGTGAGGCCTCTAAGAAAAATTCCCTCTCCATCCTCATTGAATTTATTATTTGAGACCTTTGCCAAATTATAGTTCTTTTTGTTTTTTCAGGTATCCCTGGCCCGTAGGTTGCAAAGGGTTTCTAAATTTTTTGTTTTCTGGTAGCCGCAAGCTTGAGCTTGCGCGTTTTTTTTGGTTATTTTATTTTTGAAAACTTACGCGGGCTATAGGTACTGCGGCTACCGAGAAAAAAATTTTGCAAAGAACTCAAAAACTCATTGTTTTTTTTAAAATTTACACCATTATTGAGATTTCTGCAAAAAATAGGCCGAGACCTTTGACAGATTAGGGTTCTTTTTTTCAGGTATCCCTGGCCCATAGGTTGCGAAAGGTTTTTGAATTTTTTGTTTTCCGGTAGGCGCAAGCTTTATAGACCGGCCAGTCTCTGCCTTTGATGTGGGGGCAAGAGGAGAAAGGGTGACTTACAGGGGGAGTTTAGGGTCTACCTTGATTATAAGCTGTAAAATATTCAAAAATGTTAAGAAAAAAATTAAAAATTAGAACCTAATTTTAATTATTTTACCAAAACGGGTCTTGACAAAAGGGAATCCCTTTTATATTATGTAGAGTTACAAAAAAATGTAGGGAGGTTACTATGGGAGAGGTCAAAAAACATGACACACCATTGATGGATGAGTTGAAGTCGGGTCCCTGGCCCAGTTTTGTGGATGACATTTACAATTATGCTGAAAAACACAAGAAGCAGGCGGGATTTGACATTTTGGGCCAGATGGAACTTTCTTACAAAAACAAGGAGACCCATTGGAAGCACGGTGGAATTGTGGGTGTCTTTGGTTATGGTGGTGGGGTTATTGGCCGCTATTCGGATCAGCAGGAAAAGTTTCCTGCCATCTGGGCCTTTCACACGGTCCGTGTAAATCAGCCCTCAGCCAAGTGGTATCACAGCTCTGCCCTTAAAAAACTTTGTGATATGTGGGATCATCGCGGTTCTGGAATTTTAAATCTTCACGGTTCAACAGGAGATGCTGTTCTTCTCGGAACCGTCACTGAGCAGTTGGAATACATCTTTTACGATTTAACCCACCAAATGAAGATGGATCTTGGTGGATCCGGATCCAATCTCAGGACTCCTGAGTGCTGTATGGGTATGTCAAGGTGTGAGTGGTCCTGTATTGACACCCAGGACATAGTTCATGAGCTCACCAATCACTTCCAGGATGAGCTTCATCGTCCGGCTTTCCCTTATAAGTTTAAGATCAAGGTCTCTGGTTGTCCCAATGACTGTGTGGCAGCTATTGCCCGTTCAGACTTTTCTGTTATCGGAACCTGGAGGGACAATATCAAGATTGATCAGGAGGCTGTGAGGGCCTATGTGGCTGGAGAGCTTAAACCCAATGCAGGCGCTCATTCAGATAGAGATTGGGGGCCCTTTGACATCAAAAAGGAGGTTATAGATCTTTGTCCCACAAAGTGTATGCACTGGGATGAGGGTCAGAAGAAGCTCTATATTAATAATGCAGAGTGCAACAGGTGTATGCACTGTATCAATGTTATGCCTGAAGCCCTCTGGCCCGGTCAGGACAGAGGTGCAACCATTCTCATGGGGGCTAAGGCTCCAATCTTAGAGGGTGCTCAGCTTTCCACAGTCATTATCCCCTTTATGAAACTTGAGCCTCCCTATGACAATCTCAAGAATCTTCTTTACAAGGTCTGGGATTACTGGATGGAAAACGGTAAAAACCGTGAGAGACTTGGAGAAACCATTCAGAGGGTAGGATTAAACAAGTTTATCGTGGATGTCCTCGGGCTTAAACCACTACCTCAGCATGTGAGGGAGCCCAGGTCTAATCCATATATCTTCTGGAAAGAAGAAGAGGTTGAAGGTGGCTGGACAAGAGATGTGGCTGAATTTAGAAAACGCCACCCTGCCTAAGGGGAAAAAATGAACAAAATAAATTTTTAATAGGAGGGAAAGATGAGTGAAAGACCAGAAAGACCTGATCCAATTTATAGTCAGCCCTATGATCCAACCTTAGCTGAGAAACTTTACAATCCTCAGAAACCCATGGAAAACAGAATTACTGATATTGGGCCTCCGCATTACTGGCAGTTTCTGCCTCCGGTTATTCAAAGAAACTATGGAAAATGGAAATCCCATGAAATTATTCAGCCTGGTGTTTTGAAATACAAAGCTGAGTCAGGGGAAGTGGTTTATGTTGTCCGTTGTGGCACTCCAAGGCTTGAAACCACAGACTATGTAAGAGAGATCTGTGAGATTGCCGATAAGTATTGTGATGGCTATGTGCGTTGGACAACTCGTAATAATGTAGAATTTCATGTTACTGACGAGGAAAAACTAAGAGCTCTTCTTGAGGATTTGAAGAGCAGAAAACACCCTGGAGGTTCCTATAAGTATCCCGTTGGTGGAACCGGGGCCTCGGTTACCAACATTGTTCACACCCAGGGTTGGATCCATTGTCATACTCCTGCAACGGATGCCTCAGGTGTGGTTAAGGCTATTATGGATGAGCTTTTTGATTACTTTGGCTCCCACAAGCTTCCTGCCCAGGTAAGGCTCGCCTTGGCTTGCTGTTTGAATATGTGTGGTGCCGTTCACTGCTCCGATATTGCCGTTGTGGGAATCCACAGGAAACCACCTCTTGTTGAGGATGAGAGGCTTGAAAAGGTCTGTGAGATCCCTCTTGTAATTGCCGCCTGTCCTCTTGGTGCTATTAAGCCTGCCACAGCTGAGGTAGGTGGGGAGAAGAGGAAAACAGTCAGGGTGAATGTAGATAGATGTATGTTCTGTGGAAACTGCTATACCATGTGTCCGGCCATGCCTATTTCAGATGGACAGGGAGATGGTTTGGCCCTTGTGGTCGGTGGAAAGGTCTCCAATAGAATCACACCCCCTAAATTTTCAAAGGTCGTAATACCTTACATACCTAATGAACCTCCCCGTTGGCCAACCGCTGTAAAGTGGATCAAAAAGATCCTAGAAACTTATTCCAAACATGCTAATAAATATGAAAGGATTGGAGATTGGATAGAGAGAATCGGTTGGGAAAGATTCTTTGAGCTTACTGAAATTCCCTTCACCTGGCACCTTATTGATGACTACAGACTGGCCTATGATACCTACAGAACCTCCGTCCACTTTAAGTTTACCAGCCATGTAGAGACCGTTACTGATATTGAATATTAATAAAAAGAGGTGAGAGTATGGATAAAGAAGAACTGAAACAGAAGATTATGGAGGTTTTTACCAAAAAGGCATCAGGTGGAGGAAAAAGTAAGATCTACCTTAAGGACCTCCAGAGAGAGATCCCAGGTGCCAATCCCAGAGATATTAAGAATGCGGCTAATGAGCTTGTCAAAGAGGGTAAACTTGAGTACTTCTCTACAGGAAGCACCGTCATGTATGGTATTCCTGGGGTTGGGATGGGATTGGAGGCTGGCACAGAAAAACCTGAATAGATTTATAGAGGGGGGAGAATCCCCCCTCCTTATTAAGTTTCTACAGTTCTTGTAAATTGATTTTTTGTGGTAGCCGTAGGTTTTAGCCTGCTAAAAAAATCTCTCGCAACCTGAAGTTTGCGGCTACCATAAAACCTGAATTTTGCAATGGTCTCGCTTAGACATTCAAGGGATAGAATGCAATT
>CAYTDX010000073.1:0-7323 GCA_964436655.1 uncultured Caldimicrobium sp. | reverse complement strand
CAGTGGACTTATACAAAAGGTTGACATTATAGTCAAGGCTGATTAAGTTTAATGAGTATGCAGTATTTCAAGTGTGGAGCAGAAAAATTTGAGTTTGAACCCAAACCCCTCGGAAAGACCTGTAAGGTATGCCAGTCCGAAATCCCTGTGGTTTCCCTTACCACCCAAAATCTAAAACTCTGTAAAGGCTGTTTTAACAAAATCCAGCAGAGAAGACTTAGCGAGGCAGTAAAGAGATATCGCATGCTTGGACCTGGGGACAGAGTCGGAATTCTTCTCTCAGGGGGGAAGGATAGTGCGGCTTTAGCCCATCTGCTAAAAAATACCTTCCCTGAGCTTTCTTTGCAGGGCCTTTATCTCAATCTGGGTATAAGATATTATTCTGACATAGCTCAAAGAGCCGTTAAAGAACTCTGTGAGAGCCTCTCCATCCCTCTCTTTATTTACGACCTTAAGGCAGAGAAGGGTTTTACCATAGATGACTTTGTCTTTACCTCCTTTAGGGATAAGATCTGTTCTGTCTGTGGCACCATTAAGAGATATCTCTTTTCTAAGGTTGCCCGAGACCTTGGCTTAGATGTCATTGCTACAGGGCACCACCTGGATGACCTTCTCTCAACCTATCTGACACTCTTTTTTAACGGAGATTTTGTCTCTATCAAGAGGCTTGCCCCGGTCAATCCACCTCTTTTTGAGGGACAGGCCAAAAAGGTCAAACCCCTTTACTACATACCGGAAAGGGAAATATTTTATTATGCCCTATTGAATGAGCTTCCCCTTGAGGGATGTTCCTGCCCGCATGGAGAAATTACCCCAGCTAAGAGGATGAAGGGAATAATTGCGGAGCTGGAAAGGGAAAACCCAAACCTGAGGTATCAACTTCTTTCGGTGTTTATAAAAAAATTTATCCCCCTTCTGCAAGAGGAGTCCAGAGATGGCTTGAGGCCCTGTCAGACCTGCGGAGAATTTACAGCCTCTCCCAGTGGAACCTGTGGCTTCTGCAGAAGAGTGGCTCTCCTCTCAAGGGTTGAGGATAGATCCCTTGAGATATCCCCTTCTGAATGGCAGGCAATTGAGAAGGGTCCTGAGAGAGAGAACTGGGTAGTCTTTGATGTCAGAGAAAATGAGGATTATCTGAAGGGAACCTTACCCAAGGCCAGATGGATAGCCCCTCAACTCCTTGAAAAGGAAAGGGAGCTCCTTAAGACCTTGCGTCCCTTCAGAGACAAAAATCTCCTCTTTTTTTGTTATTCCGGAAGATTGAGCTACCTTTTTACCTTAAAGCTTCGGAAAAGGCACTTCAGGGCTTACAATCTTAAAGACCCTGAAGAAATTTTAAGAATTGACCAAGTGCCAAAGAGTGGATAAAATAAAAGGGTCCCCAAAAAGGACTTGTATATCAACAAAAGGAGAGAGCCATGGTTAGGATCGCCTTAGAGAGAGATCTTCAGATACTGAAAAACCTCTTACTTGATATGGCCAAGGCTGTTAATGAGATGATTAGCGGGGCCATGCTTTCCTTTGACAAGCTTGAGATGGATTCAGCAGAGCGAGTTATAAAATATGACGATCAGATAGATTACTACGAGCACATGGTAACCCTGACAGCCCTTGAAATCATAGCCCTTCAGCAACCTGTTGCCAAGGACTTAAGGTTTGTGGTAAGCTCCATAGATATAGCCAGAAATCTTGAACGCCTCGGGGATCAGGCAGTCAACATTGCTGAAAGGATTCCCAATCTGATTCAGTTTAAGGACCACCTCTTGATCAGCTGCAAAATTAACATCATGAATATGGCCAAAGAGGCCCTCTTTATGCTTGAATCAGCCATTAATGCCTTTCTTTCAGAGGATATCTCTCTGGCCAAAAAGGTGATTGCCCACGATGATATCGTGGATCAATTTAAAAAGGAATATATCTCCCAGATAAAGGACTGCATGAAAGGTGACCCTCTCCTTACGGATGTTGGAATTGAATACATAATTGTTGTGCAGAATCTGGAGCGGGTGGCAGATTTAGCCTGCAATATTGCAGAGGCCGTGATCTTTACAGCTGAGGGTAAGATGCCCAAGATGGAGAAGGAGAAGTTCCCTCCGGTGAGAGAACTCCTCTCCAAGGAGATCCCTGTTTTTGAGTATCTTCTTAAACATGCTAGGCTTGTCCTTGAGTGTATGGAGAGGCTTCCCTTGGCCTTAGAGGCCTATCTGAAGAAGGATAAACCAAGACTTGAAGAGATTGTAAGACACATCACAGAGATTGAAAAAGAGGCCGATAAGATCAAGACCAATATAAGAGGGCACCTTCCCAGGGGAATAATTCTTCCTGTTGAAAAATTTGAACTCTTTCTCTATCTAAAAGAACAGGATGCCATTGCCGATTCAGCTGAAAAGATCCTTACCTGGCTTTCCTTTAAAGACCTGCCCTTTTCCTCTGTTATATCCGAAAAGATAGAGGCCCTTCTAAACCAGAGCCTTGAACCCCTCAAGTTTTTTGAGGATATGATCCGTTATGCCCAGGATTTTCTTATCAGTTGGGACGAAGACTCAAGGACAAGGGCCAAAGAACTGATCAGGCAGATCCGCTATCAGGAATTTTTAACAGAAGATATGGGAAATCAGGTAAAAAAACTGGCCTTTGAAGAGATTCAGGACCCCCTTCAGCTCTTTTATACCATAAAGCTTATTGATTTGATCTGCGACATCTCCCATCATGCCGAAAATTCAGCCGATCTTATGCGGGCAATGATTGCCAAATAATGTTTTAATTAATTAATCTTCCGAGCCTTTTAAACCTGATGCCCCCATTTTCTGAGTCCCAGGAAAAGTAAATAATGAGGGCCTTGCCTTTTAGAGACCGAAGAGGGACAAATCCCCAGAACCTGCTGTCATAGCTCTGATCCCGGTTATCTCCAAGGACAAAGATCTGCCCCTCAGGAACTTTTACCGGACCGAAGTTATCTCTCGGACTTATCTCCTTCGGATAGATCTCCCTATCTGTGAACTGAACATAAGGCTCTTGCAGGGGTTTCCCGTTAACAAAGACCTTCTTATTCACAATCTCAACAGTATCCCCGGGTAAACCAATTACCCTTTTAATAAAGTCAAGCTTTTTATCCACTGGATAGGTAAAGACTACAATCTCCTGTCGTTGAGGCACCTTCCAGCGATAGAGAAAATCATCTTTTATAGGATTTCTTATCCCAAAGACAATCTTGTTCACAAGAAGGTAATCTCCTACAAGCAGGGTGGGGATCATAGAGCCCGAGGGGATCTTATAGGCCTGCACAAAAAAGGCCCGGATAAAAAGGGCAAGAATGAGGGCTATAACAATGCTTTTTACCCATTCCGCGATCTTTCCCTGACTCATCTGTTTACTCCTTTTTAGAATCAGATTTTTAAAACTGCTAGAAAGGCTTCCTGAGGGATCTCCACCTGTCCGATGGATTTAAGTCTCTTTTTACCCTCCTTTTGTTTTTCAAGGAGCTTTTTTTTCCTGGTGACATCCCCTCCATAACACTTGGCAAGGACATCCTTCCTCAGGGGAGCAATTCTCTCTCTGGCAATTACCTTGCTACCAATAGCTGCCTGAATGATCACCTCAAAGAGCTGTCTGGGGATGATCTCCTTTAGCTTGCTCACAAGGTCTCTTCCCCGATAATAGGCCTTTTCCCGATGCACAATCAGGGAGAGGGCATCCACGGGTTGTTTGTTGATGAGTATATCCATCTTGACCAGGTCCGAGGGCCTGTAGCCTATGAACTGGTAGTCTAAGGAAGCATATCCTCGGGAAAGGCTCTTGAGTTTATCATAAAAGTCCATGACCACTTCGCTAAAGGGCAACTCATAGGTGAGAACGACTCTCTCGGGAGTAAGATACTTGATTTCCCTTTGGATTCCCCTCTTTTCTTCACAGAGACTTATGAGGGCCCCTAAGTATTCCTTGGGCGTATAGATTTCTGCTTGAATGTAAGGTTCAAGCACCTCTTCAATGGTGCCTGGATCAGGCCAGTCGGCAGGGTTTTCAATCTCAAGTTCCCTTCCCCCCCTTAATCTCACCCGGTATTTAACTGAGGGTGCTGTGGAAATGAGATTCAACTTGAATTCTCGCTCCAGTCTTTCTTGCACGATCTCCATGTGCAGGAGCCCCTGAAAGCCACATCTGAAACCAAAACCAAGGGCAGCTGAGGTCTCAACCTCGTAAGAAAAGGCAGGATCATTCAGCCAGAGTTTCTCAATGGCCTCCTTTAATTCAGGAAAGTCATCACTATCAACAGGAAAGATACCTGCAAAGACAACAGGCTTTATCTCCTTGAATCCAGGAAGGGGCTCAACCTTGGCCTCAGCCTCAGTAATGGTGTCACCGATTCTGGCATCCCTTACCTCCTTGATCCCAGCTGCTATAAAACCCACCTCTCCGGCATAAAGGGCATCAAGGGTAGTTGCCTCAGGGGCAAAGACACCTACCTTGGTGATCTCAAAGGTCTTTCCTGTGGAGAGGAATCTAATCCTCTGTCCTGGATAGATCTTCCCCTCAACTATCTTTACAAGGACAACTACCCCTAAATAGGAGTCATACCAGGAATCAAAGACTAAGGCCCTGAGAGGGGCCTCTCGCTCTCCTCTGGGAGGAGGAATTCTCTGAACAATGGCTTCTAAAACATCTTTTACGCCAATTCCCTGTTTGGCACTCACAAGAAGGGCATCTTCTGCAGGAAGCCCAATAATCTCCTCTATCTCCCTTTTGGTTTTTTCAATATCTGCCTGGGGCAGATCAATCTTGTTTATAACAGGTATAATTTCTAAGTTGTTTTCAATGGCAAGATATACATTGGCTAAGGTTTGAGCCTCAACTCCCTGAGAGGCATCCACCACAAGAAGAGCGCCCTCGCAGGCAGAAAGGGCCCTTGAGACCTCATAACTAAAATCCACATGCCCTGGGGTGTCAATGAGATTCAGCTGGTAGATCTCTCCCTTTTCCCTTTCGTAATAGAGCCTTACTGCCTGTGCTTTAATGGTGATCCCTCTTTCCCGTTCCAGATCCAGTCTATCTAAGTATTGATCCCGCATCTCCCTTTCTGAGACTGTCCCGGTAATCTCAAGCAGACGATCAGCTAAGGTAGATTTTCCGTGATCAATGTGGGCAATGATACTGAAGTTTCTTATCCTTTCCTGAGGTATGACCTTACTTTCCTTCATAGCCAGCATTAAAAATAACCAATCTCTCTAAAAAAACAAGGTAGAAGGCCCTCTCTATTCCCCTATCTTAATGAGTTTTCCCTGAGCTTTGGCCTTTTTAAAGGTAAAGGTAAAGATGAGGCCACTCATTAAAAGGTATATAATGGTGAGAAGATAGCCTTGCAGAAGCGTAGAATAAGGTGTTTGAGCTTTAAGGATTAGGGCGCGAAAACTCTCAAAAAAGTATGAGGCAGGGACAAAGGAAGCTATCCTTTGAAAGAGGATAGGGAGGGCTGAAACCGGGTAAAAAACCGCCGAGAAGGGCAGAAAGAAGAGGGCAAGGGCCCAGGCCAGGATTTCAGCCTCCTGGCCGAAGTAAAGGATAAAGGCCATGGTTAAAAGCCCTATTGACCAGGCAAAAAGAATAAGGCCGAGGGTAAGGTAGAAGACAAATATTCCCTGGGAGAAAAAATTAAAATGAAAGAGTAATAAAGAGAGAAGTCCCATTATCCCTGAGGCAAGAAAGGCCTTGAAAAGGCTGTAGGAAAAGAGACCCAGAAGGTATTCTGAAACCTTTAAGGGTGAGACAAAGAGATGGAGGAGGTTCCTTGCCCAGATATCCTCAAGAAAACCTACTGCTAACCCCTGTTGGGCCCTGATCAGGATATTCCAGAAAATTAAGGCCCCGAGAAATAGGGATACGAAGTTTATATCTCTGGATTGTTCGCTCTTGAGATAGAGCGTAATAAAGCCCCAGAGAAGGAGATCCACTGTTGGCCAGTATAGAAGATCAAGCCATCTGCTAAAGGAATGCCTGAGAAGATAGAGATGTCTTAAAAGTATCCCCCAGATCCGTCTCAGATTAAGTCCTAACATCTTCAAAGACCTTGAAGTATAATTCCTCAAGACTGGTTACTTCAAATTTTCTGAAAAGGGCCTCTGCCTCTCCATATCCTACAACCTCACCTTCCTTTAACAGAAGGAGTTTATTGACCATTTTTTCAAGTTCCCCTAATTGGTGGGAAGTAAGGACAATAGCCAACCCCTCATTTTGAGCCTTATTTTTTAATACTTCAGCCACATAGCGAACATATTCTGGATCAAGACCGGCTGTGGGTTCATCAAGAAGCAGGATAAAAGGTGCTGAGAGGTTGGCTCTCACTAGATTTAGCCGCATCATCTCACCTGAGGAGAGGGTTCTTGTAAGGACATCAGCCTTTTCCTTTAGTTTGAAAAGCTCAAGAAGCTCTTCAATCCTTTTATCTGGATTCTTTACCTCGTAGAGATGACAGAAGATGCGTAGATTTTCCCTGACTGTTAGGGAAAAAGGCAGGCTAACATAATGAGAGGCAAAACCCACCCGTTGCAAGATTTGAGGGCTTTCCTTAAAAAAATTTTTTCCAAAATAAATGATCTCTCCCTTATCCGGGGATATGATATCCAGAAGAAGATAAAGGAGTGTGCTTTTTCCGGCCCCGTTTGGTCCGATAATACCAAGGATGTCCCCTGGAATTACTTCAAAGGAGATGTCCTTTAAAACTGCCTTTTTTCCAAAACTTTTAGAGAGACCCTTTACCTTTAAAAGAGGATACATAGAAGATACCCCGCAAGATGCGGGGTTCAAAGGGAGCTTTGAAAACCTCTTTACGAGACTTTGGCCTGTTCTAAGCGAGCTAAGGCCTGGTCAAGGCTCATAATGCCTTTGGCCACAGCATAGGCAACATAGGAGTAAACGGTGGGGTCATAACCTTCAGGTCTTGGGAAGAGTCCTTTGGCACGGAGCCTGGAAAGTCTGGCCTTCCTTCTTCTCCTTCTTTCTATCTCCTTCATCCTTTCAATCTTTTTGTGTCTGGCCATTTACATATCCTCCTTTTTTACTCTTCCATAAGAAAGCGCCCCCAAGGGGATTCGAACCCCTGTCGCCGGCGTGAAAGGCCGATGTCCTGGACCTGGCTAGACGATGGGGGCACCTTTCCACTATGGGCCGCGCAGGACTCGAACCTGCGACTCCCAGCTTAAAAGGCTGGTACTCTACCTTCTGAGTTAGCGGCCCTCAATATGGCTAAAATATAATCTATACTCTTAAATTTGTCAAGAAATGTGTATGAGTTCATAGGATTTTAGATCTTATTCCCTTTCATCTGGTGGA
>CAYTDX010000072.1:0-7871 GCA_964436655.1 uncultured Caldimicrobium sp. | reverse complement strand
TTTTCTCATTTGTAAGAGTAATGGGGGCCGTGGGATTCTCAGTTGCGTGGAGCATTCCAGCCGCGGTAGCGATTGCCCGAAGACCGCAGCTATCGACGGCAGTTACGACGGTTTTCCAAGTGGTGGCATCTATCCCTGTTACAATAGTTTACCCGCTTTTTGCGGAGACGCTGAAGGACCAGCCAGAGCTGAGAGCTTTTGTGATGATTCTCGCGGCCACGCAGTGGTATGTGTTTTTCCAAGTTTTAGCAGGGCTGAAAAACATTCCAAGGTCTGAGCTGGAGGTGGCTGACATGCTGCAGCTTAAGACGTGGACTCGGATTAGGATGGTGTATTTGCCGAGAGCTCTGCCCGCGTTAATAACAGGCTGCATAACAGCCGCCGGAGGAGCATGGAACGGGCTGGTGGTCGCGGAGCGCCTTGTCCTTGGCGACTTGGTGGCTGAAACAGACCTACCAGGTTTAGGAAAGCTCCTTTCACAGCTAACCTATGCAGGAGACATGCTGGGCAGCGTATCTGTCCTCATCGTCATGTCCTCGATAGTCGTGTTGATGAACCGCTTTTTCTGGAAAAAGCTCTACGACTTGGTTGCTTCTAAGCTTAAAATTGAGTGAGTTCCCTAAGCGCCTAAAGAAAAGACGGGCGATACCGCATGGACGATGCGATTCTGAAAGTTGTTGACGTGAGCCACAGCTACTACACGAGAAAGGGCTCCGTACTCGAGGTTATCAAGAACATGAGTTTCGACGTCAAGTATGGCGAGTTTCTCGGCATAGTTGGCCAAAGTGGTTCAGGCAAAACTACTTTGCTCAAGATAATGGCTGGGCTTATCAAGCCCCTGTCGGGCATGGTTTTGTACAAGGGGAAGCCGGTGACAGGCCCCACACCAGCTATTTCGCTTGTTTTCCAGGAGCCTGTTCTGTTTCCTTGGCTGACTGTTTTGGAGAACGTGGTTCTTGCTCTCAAGCGTGTGGAGAACATTTCCAAAGAGGAGATGATTGTTAAGGCCCAGTCTTTTTTGGATATGGTGGGTCTTTCGGGGTTTGAGAACAGCTACCCGGGGGAGTTGAGTGGAGGGATGAAGCAGAGGGTTGTGCTTGCGAGAGCTCTTGTCACAAACCCGGATGTCTTGTTGATGGACGAGCCTTTCAGCAACCTTGACCCTTTGACAGCCATATCTTTGAGAAGGGAAATTGACATGCTGCGACAGCACGAAACCCTGCCGCCTACATCCGTTGTGCTTGTTTCACACAACGTCGAGGAAATCGTGGAGCTAAGCGACCGTGTGCTTGTGCTGACCAGCAGACCCGCCCAAGTTACGGGGGAAATCGTGATAGATATGCAGAAGCCGAGAGATAGGAGGTCTCCTCGTTTCTACGAATACGTCGACGCCATATTCACGTTGATGAGTTAGATGTTTTGCGTATGCGCAGCTTGAAGAGCCCTGTGTCTCCGTCGTATGAGAGTATTTCGCTGTAGATAAGCCAGTCGAGGATAAGCTCCCTGAGCTTTTCAGGCTCCTGCGTATATTCTACAAGTTCTGTTTTATTGGCTAAGACGTTTATCAGGTCTTCTATGTTGAAGCCTTTGGGCTTTGTTTTTGCGAGTTCTATGATTGTTTTGAAAGGCTCGAGATGGGGGAGCTGCTCTTTCAATATCTTCTTCTTTCCTTTCGCGAGGCTTTTGCTGACCTTTATTCCAAGCTGAGTAGCAGCCCCTTCTCCGTCGTGGACTTCGAGTAGGCCGAGGAGTTCAGCGGCGTTCGATGCCGGAAGAATCTGGTCAACCTCCATCTGAAGCTCGCGCGCGATGAATGCAAGGTCTGCCTTCCCACCATAGGCCACAACCATCTCGAGCAAGCCTAAAACCGTTCCGAGCCTTGCTTCGGGCGGGAACTTCAACGGCTGTTGTCCCATCTGCATAATTGGGTTTGTTCGGGGAATTAAAGCATTAGCCTGCAAAAAACTAATATAGAGACTCTACGGAGTCCGCAGCCTCTGCAACCCCTCCACAATTCCACGCAATTTCCGACAAATGTTTAACTCTCTCAGCAACCTCGACATTTCTCAAGAGGGATTTGACAGCCTCCTCAAAACCAGCGGGTGAAAGTTTTCTCTGCTCGACCATTTTTGCCACGCCCATTTTTTCGGCCTTTATTGCGTTGGCAAGCTGTTCACCGTGTTGAGGAGGCGGGATGACCACAGCCGGCTTCCCGTAAAGAATGCATTTCAGCAGGAGAGTCAACCCACCCCGGCATACAACTAGGTCGGCGGCCTCGATGTAGAGGTCGAGGTCCGGTATCCAGCTCCTCATGTGCAGAGGCCCTTGACGTCTATCTGTCTCGGTTGAGGGGTCTGCCGTCGACATCACATAAACAAAGTCGCTGCTAAGCTTCTCACCAAAAATTTTAAACATCTCAACAAGAGCCTTTTTTTCCTCAACTCCGCCACTGAAAACCAGTAGAACAAACGGTTTATCCAAAGCCCCGTGAATAGACCTCACGTCCTCAATCTGCTGATGACTGTGTAGAATAGGCTTAGTCAAGGGCCCCGTGTAGACAACTCTTTCCATCAGCTTATCGGGCAGCTGAAGGGTATGTTCGGAGAGGGTGTAGGGGGGAGGTAGGTCGGGTATGATTATTTTGTCTGAGAGGTTCCAGACCAGCTGGGGAGTTTGTAGCATGGGCTGGATAACCTCGGCTGCTCTTTGATGTTTCTCGCTCTGCAGCAGAAGGTTGTACTGGTTGAGTATGGTGGCGACAGGTTTTCGACAAAGCTTCGCCGCGAGGGTTGCCGAGGCCCTTGTATCGGAGACCACAACATCCGCGTCACCTATGATGGAGGCTTCAGCTAATGTCTGAGCAGCCACCTTGACCGGGAGGAAAAGATTGTGGACGATTGTTTTCTTCACTGAGATAGCTCCATCTACTCCAACTCCATAACCTACGGATGGAACATGAGCTGGCTCGCATCCGTTTTTCGAGAGAAACTCGAAGCCTTGTCCATAAGAGGAGAAGGTTAGGGTGTGCCCTCTTCTCCAAAGCTCTTCAGCAACCGCGTAAGAGCGCGTGGCATGCCCAAGCCCGATGCCGCAAACAGCCAAGTGTATCAACATTTTCCCGGCTTAAACCTCTGAGGAGAAACCGGGCCCCCCGGGCGCTCCTCCGCAAAAACATCGGCGGTAAACTTTAGCAGCCTCATCTTGCCGTGAAGCCAGTAGGTCGGGTTCAGCCCAGCCTTGATGCAGAGATGGCTTAGAAACTCCTCGGCATTCCAGCCGTATTCGACGGGAACCTGTGGAAGAAGAAGCCCCGAGCCGAGGGGCGTCTCGATAATCAACCCATCCACACCCACTTCAACCAAGTTGGGCAAGCTCTTTCTATTGGAGACGTCTATCTCGACGGGTTTGGATAAAACGCTGACCTCAAAGACAACGTGAGGAAGCTCGTCTGGAGAAAGAGGTGGAAACCTTGGGTCCTCCACCGCAGAGGCCACCGCCGCGCGAACGGTTGCTTCGCCCAGCGGCAAAGTTGGTAAAGGATATCCTATGCAGCCTCTCAGCTCCTTATCAGGATATGTATAGATAGACACAAACACGCCGCGTTTCTCCATGAGCCAATCAGCCGCCGGAGCCTTCTCAAGGTTCCCGGTCTCAAGAAAAGTCTCCACAGCTCGCCGTGCCAGCTGAACAAGCTGCACGCCTTTCTCATCGTCCACTTGCAGTCGCCCTAACCTTCTCCAAGACTTTGGTTATGTTGCGCCAGTGTCCTCCTATCCAGTAGGTTTTTCCACATCCGCGGCAAATCCATCTATGTTCCCTGTTTTCCTGGAAATGTTCTAGCAAAGTGTTACAAACGGGGCATCTGGTGTTCAGCGGGTTGAAAACTAGTTCTACACCAGTTTCACTTCCTATTTTAGCCAGCGTCTCAACGGTGTCAACGGTTTCAAGCAAAACTGTTTTTACACCGAGTTTCTTCAGCTTGGCAGCCAGCGTTTTGTCACGGGTGACTACAACCCTTTTCTCAGCCACGGACAATTCAATCAGTTCGTCGTCCGAGGCTTCTCTAACATATAGAGTGTCATATCCCAGTAAACGGAGCCAAGTAACCATGTGACCCATCATGGTGTCGAGGAGAAACTTCATTCCGAGACCGAGGCGCCGCCTTTTCTCTCAAGCTCGATGCGACAGTCTTCGCAGAGAAGCTGGTCCTCCACACGCACTAAATAGTCAGACCATTCTCCACAAAGCTCGCAGTAACCTTCGGCGACTGTCTGGTTAGACGCCGACGCGGGGGTGCCTATCCTCAGCTTCTCACGCACGATTGAAAGTATCTCCGGTGTAACCTGTAGAATGTCCTTTATCGTGACTATGCCGGCGAGTCTTTCCTTGTAAACGACTACTAGGCGGCTTAGCTTTAGCTTGTTCATCTTGCTGAGTGCATCGTCTATAGTTACATCTGGTTCAACCGTTTGAAGCGGGGTGGTCATTATATCTCGGGCTCTCACGGTGTTAGGGTCTGTTCCGTTGGCGACAACCTTGGTTACCAAGTCTGTTTTGGTGATTATGCCTACAGGCTTACCCTGGGAAGATATCACGACACTTCCTATTCCGTATCGCCTCATAAGCTCAGCGACCTCAACCGCTGACGCTTCTGCATCAGCCTCGACCACGGGACTTGACATCACGTCCCTGACCCTCAGCTCCTCAACGAGTGTCGCAGGCTTCACCATCCCTTCTAACCATCTAATCGTGGATTAATAAGCTTGTCTACTAAACTGCATCGCCCGAACGGAATCTGGGCAGCAACCGCTTCAAGTTTTTCCGCCGAGGTATCCAAGCCCAGTAGCGTGATGATTTTCTTGGCGGCGTCAGAGGACTTCACTTGACCCGGCCTAATCTCCACAAAAGGCATTCCCATCCTTTTAGCAGTCAAATGTGGAACAACTCTTACATCATCTTCTCCCTTGATAGCGGCGAGCCTAAGCTCGACGACGTAGAATTTTTTTGAGCCGTAGACCATGAATGAGCCCTTTGGCAAATACTGTCCCGAAGGCGGAGTGAAGGAAACCTGCTCAGCCTTCACAGCATAAACCGAAACGTTGCTGAAGTTTTCACGCCAAGCTCTACTATAGCACCCCACCATCTGGGCACATTCCTCGACATCGGTTTCAGAGGCCTTGACGCCGTTTATCAGCACGGCTGCGGGGGAGCCGGGAATTTCTGTGTGGAGAACAAGGTCATTTTCCCCTAGATGTCGTTTGAGGAGCATTATGTTGCTGCGGGCGTCCCTACCTAACAAGGCCCTGAACCCGCCGGATGTGACAAATTCCCTGAAAGGTTTTGGCTTTGACGCGGTCCTTTTGACCACGACAGTCGGACTAGGCTCATATTCTCCGCTAAGGGTGTTCATCTTTTTCTCTATTTCAGCTATTTCCTGCCTCAGCTTCTCCACCGCCTTCTTCACTGTCTTAAGCTCCTCGTAGACGGGTCCGAGCTGCTTAACGGGCGATGTATCCCTGCTTAAGGTGACCTTCAACCCGTCTTTGGTGAGGAGAACTTTTCCGTTCCGCATCTCTGCATCCAAACCCGTTGTCTGCCTAATTTTTTCAAGGGCCTCGGCAGGTTTCTGCCATATCGTTTCCCAGAATGCCGAAGCCTGCTCAACCCCTGATATGAAAAACTCTAGCGCATTTTTTCTTTTCTCGAGATTCTCGAGGGTGTGCATCCTATAGCCCTTCTCTCTCGCCAAAGACTCCAATTGCTTACGACCTTTTTCCTCGACCTCTCGAACACGCAGACTCTGCATCTCCTCGAGATAGGCCAAGAAAACGGCTTCGGAGAAGGAGCCGACCTCCCTCACCTGGAGGCTGCTAAGAGTTTGGAACTCTGTTGCACAGGGTATGGCTTCACCGTCTCTTCTGTAAAGCCTCGGACGCGGATGCTCAAGCTCACGCATCAACTCGCTCCACACGGTGTTAAGACGGTTGACCTCTTCGTCGCTGAGCTGTTCAACCCGCTTATTTTTGTCCAACCCTGCTCTTGCCACCAGTTCTTCCGCAAACTTGCCTCCTAAACCTAGGTCACGCGCCAGAGCGACCACGACACCCGTCTTGGGGTTGAGGTCTTTGAGAAGAACTGGCCACGCTTCTCCCAAGGTATGCGAGTGTTTAGCAGGTGGGGGATGATATTTTTCCCCGACCTTCAATATCCTAGTTGAAGACTCAAACTTTTCTAAGAGCCACTCCACCACTCCGTCTTTCACCAAAACTATGTTGCCCGGCGGCATGCATTCAACCACAAGCTCGAAGCCATCAAGACCAAGGGTCACCAACCGTTCTCCTCCAACCTGCTTGATATCGGTAATTCGTTTGCCGACAACTTTTCTCCGCAACTGGAGCACGTGAGTTGAGGGGGTAGACTCTTTTTCAACAGATTGATCAATGTAAAACACGGAGTATCCAGCCGTCAGCCAAAGCTCGCCACTCCCTATCGAGGGCTTCCAAACCTTGAGCAAAATCGCCCTCGAGCCAAAACCATAAACGTTTCTCACATAGGAGTCCAGAACCCGGTCTCGACACTCCGCGACAAGAACACCAATCTCATAGGTGTTAAGCCCGGGCAACCCTCAATTACCACGGTTTAGTGCCAAGATTTAATTCATGGGTCGCGTAGAAGCTGGACGGTTGAAATGGCGCTGGATGCTGTTTACTGGACGAAGTTTGTCGTAGGCATGGGATATGGGGTTCTGGCAGCTTGGTTGGCGGCTTCTAATCCAACACCCCTGATAACCTACCTCCTGATAATTGGTGCCGCTCTCCTGTATGTGATTGTCGCAGAGGTCTTCTGGAGGCTGTTCGATAAAAAACTGCGGAGGCGCCAGTCCTACTTGAACGGCCTCGGCGGATACGCGGGAATGTTTCTGCTCGTTTGGATACTTATGTATAACTTGTTTGCTGGGGCTTGATTTTCTGCGGCTCGGGCAACTTGTCGACGAGGCTCAAAACGGTCTGCCATGCTTGGAAAAACCTATCGTTTAAACCGAGAAGACCTTCCAAGGTCTTGAAGTGTTCAGCGATTTTCCTTATGTTTTTTCGATGGATTTCGTTGGTGTAGATTGTGTGTAGAAGCGAGTCTTTATCCTCGCCCACGTAGCTTAGATAGATGCCGCGTAGGGCATGTAGGTAGCGTGAGTCCTCGGGATATTTCTCAGTGAGCTGCTGGAGGATGCGTTCAGCTTCGGTGAGCCTGTTTCTAAAAAGTGTTTCAAGAAACTCCTCGGTTTCTTTTTTCGAGACCAGACTCATTCACTCGGTCGCCTCCACGTCTTCTACTCCTCTTTCTGTGATTTTGAAGACGGCCTCGCCTTCTGGCAGATAGGGGCTTGAAACAAGTCTGGCTATGCGGAGAGGTTTTCCCGCCACCTTACGCAGAAAAACTCTGTTATGGCTTGTGTGGCCGACTATGTGTCCACCGATGGGGTATACAGCCATAGTGCTGAAAATGTCGTCAGGCCTTGACATAACCTGGTTTGTCACGACCGCTGCTATGTTGAATGCTCGGCAGAGCCTTATCAGCTTATGCATATGCTTGTTAAGCTTCTGCTGCCTCTCGGGGAGAAGTTGTCTGCCGAGGTATTCGCTTCGGAAATGAGAGGTCAGTGAATCGACTATGATGAGCTTCACGTTCTTTTCCTTGATTATTTTGTCCGCTTTTTCCACGAGGAGAATCTGGTGGTCGCTTGTGTATGCTTCTGCGTAGATGATTCGCTCAAGCACTTCGTCGGCGTTTAGTCCGAGGCTGTTGGCCATCGAAGTCACCCTCTCCGGCCTGAACGTGTTCTCGGTGTCTATGTAGAGGGCTGAGCCGTCAAG
>CAYTDX010000071.1:0-7937 GCA_964436655.1 uncultured Caldimicrobium sp. | reverse complement strand
CTTCCTGAAAAACTGAGGCCTCTCTATAAGGACATAGAGTTAAAAAAGGTGAGAGCGCTTTTAGTTTATGGCCAGAGGGGCGTTGGAAAAACAACTTTTTTACTCTGCCGTTCCAAGGACACCCCCTTTCTTTACCTATCTGCCGATCATCCCTTAATATCTCCCTATCCTTTGTATGAGGTTGTTCGTGAGGTCTTTGCCAGGGGATATGAAGGAGTAATTATTGATGAGGTTCATTACGCCAGAGACTGGAGCTTACATCTCAAAGCCTTGTATGATGACTATCCAGGGCGTAACCTCTGGGCAAGTGGAAGCAGTAGTCTTTTATTAAAAACGGGGATTGCTGATCTCTCACGAAGATTTATTCAGATAAAATTGCCTCTTATGTCTTTCAGGGAATACCTGTATTTGACCTCTAAAATATCAATAGACCCTGTAGATTTATTTAACATTAAGAAAGATGTCTTTGAGATTGTCAAAAAGGTAAATATATTAAGGGCTTTTAGAGAGTATGTTAGTTCAGGCACAAGACCTATCTTTTTTGAGGGAGAGTACTGCAAAAGGATACAGGGGATAATGGAAAAAACGATCTTTCATGATGTGCCCTTCTTTCTCCCTTCCATTCAAAGTAATCACTTGAGACTTATGCAGGCAGTTTTTGGATATCTCATCAGCTCAGCAGTTCCTACTATAAATGTGACAAAGCTTTGCAATGAGTGGCATGTTGGTAAAGAAAAACTGTATCAGCTTTTAAGTGTAATGGAAGCTCTTGAGGTTTTAAGAATTGTAAGAAAGAAAGGTGATAAAAGTGTTTATTCCAAGGGAGCTAAAATGTTGATAAATGATCCTTCGGTTTATTACTGCTATAAGGGGGATTTGGGGTCAGCTCGGGAGGCTTTTGTGGTTTATAGTCTCTCTGAAAGGTATGAAATCTATGCAAGTTCAAAAGAGGAAGAGGGTGACTATTTTGTAGAGGGAATAAAAATAGAGGTAGGAGGGAGAAAGAAAGAGTTGAAGGGTGCGGATTTTGTAATAGCGGATGATCTGGAGGTGCCAGTTAAAAACAGACTCCCCCTGTGGCTTTTGGGTCTTCTCTGGTAAACAATCTCAGCCAACACCAAAAAGGAGTTTTTTTTGAAATGATTCAAAAACCCACGCAACCTGAAGGTTGTGTGTGGCAACAACTGACCTAAAAAGAACCAAAGATTTGAAATAGAGTTCTTTGTAAAAATTTTTTCGGTAGCCACGGGCTTTAGCCCGCGAAAGTTTTTCAAAATAAAAAATCTGACACAAGCAAAAGCTTGCGGCTACTAGAAAACAATACAATCAAAAAACGCACCCTGAAGGTTGCGGTTATCAAACTTAAGAAGAACCATAATTTTGTAATGAACTCCTATATAGACAATTTATATTAAAAATTAAGATTTTATTGATTTTTTTAACAATTTTGGGTATATTTAGAGAGGCGTAAAAAAACAGGGAGGGGGACTATGCTTGAAAGAATCTTAAAGAATCAATCGCTTTCCAGAAAGTTTCTTTTGGGTCTTGGAACCATTTCTAGTTTATTGGTGCTTTTGGTAGTCTATAGTCTGGTCACAATTTTCATGATTAAAGGCAATGTAACCAAATTAAAGGAGTTATCTCAGCAGGTAGAGATAGCTGGTCGTATAAGGGAGGAAATTATAACAATTTATCCCAATCTATTACTTATGAGTTACTGGAATGATGAAGAGTCCGTAGAAGGTTTAGCAAAAAGAATTGATGAATTACACGGACTTTATACCCAAAAGATGCAAAAGATAGGTTCCTTTGCCAAGAAAATAGGGGATTCAAGGCTATTAAATCTTCTCGGGGAACTAAAAAATCGCTCAGAAGAGGCCTTAAAGGAGGATAAAAGGTTTGTTGAATATATCAGGGCAAGAAAGATAGATCTTGCTATGGATTATTATATGGGCCCGGTTGTTGAAAAGAGAACTCTCTTGAAAAAGGCTATGGATGAAATGCTAAATTATATAGACAAACAATATGAAGATTATTCAAATAGTATTCTTGCTCAAATGAAATGGCAGGCTATCATATTAATAAGCCTTTCCTTGTTTTTAATTATCTTTTTCGCTTACACTTCATACATTATGATAAAAACCATCAGAGATCCTATCGTCTCCACAGCAAAGGCCATGGAGGAGTTGGCCAGTGGAAGGGGAGACCTTACCTTTAGACTACAGGTAGAATCAAAGGATGAGATCGGAAAGCTGGGCCAATTTTTTAATCAGTTTATGGAAAGCCTCAGGGAGATGGTTAGGCGCTTTGTTGAAGAAGTTAAAATCCTCTTTGCAGAGGCTGAAGACCTCCAGAGGGAGGTCTCCCAACTTGAGGAGGCAAGTTTTGAATTCAAAGAAAGAGCAGATTTCATTGCCTTATCCTCTACGGAGATCCTTTCCAGCATGGAAGAGATATCCCAGTCGCTTCAAGAGCTCACCTCTGCGGTAAATGAGATTTCTCAAAGGGCCCAGGATTCTTCAGGCATTGTCAAACAGACGGTTTTAACGGTTGATACTACCAAAAACAAGGTTGAATCTTTAAAAGAGGCCTCAACAGAGATTAATGAAGTTGTGAACCTGATTAATAACATAGCGGAACAGACCAATCTTCTTGCCCTCAATGCCTCCATTGAGGCAGCCCGGGCTGGAGAGGCTGGAAAGGGGTTTGCCGTGGTAGCCAATGAGGTAAAAGAACTTGCCAGGCAGACTCAAGAGGCAACCAAGGTAATTGCAGAAAAGATTAGACTTCTTCAAGATAGTAGTACCGAGGTTTCCACAGGTGTTGAAGAAATAGTGAATTTGATAAAAACTGTTGAGGATGCCTCTACTGCCATAGCCTCTGCTGTGGAGGAGCAAACCATTGTGGTAACTACAGTTTCAGAGCATCTTTTTGGGGTCAAAGATAAGGTCATGCTTAATGAGGAACAGGCTAATGCCATCAAAAATTCCGTAGATGTCCTGGTGAATCTTTCCATGAAATTAAAAGAGGTGAGTGCTAAGGTCAAAGGCGCGGCTGAGGAGATTAAAGAGGTAACCTCGCATTTTAGGTTTTAGAGAGTATAATATAAGCTGAATCCCCTTTAGGAGGAAGTAAAATTCTTGTAGATCTTTTCCTGGGTGAGGCTGAAAAGAGGTCCCTTCTTCTTGCCCTTTATGCTTACCTTGAGGAGACCTTTTCAAGATATCCCCTTGCCTGTAAACCGGGGTGTAATCTCTGCTGCACAACGAGGATTTATGCAACCTCTCTTGAGGCCAAATATTTACTTGAGGGCCTTCCTGAGGGTATCTCCTTTCAAATAGATAGAGAAAATCTTCCCCGTCCAAGGCGAACCCACAATCAAACAGCCCTTCTCTACTTCTCTGGAGAAGAGCCCCCTGCTGAGGAAGAGAAAGAGTTAACCACCTGTCCCTTTTTGAAGGCCGAGGGACTTTGTTCTGTCTATGAGAGAAGACCGCTTATGTGCCGGATTATGGCCTCCCTCAGGAAATGCACCCCTTCTCATCCTGCTGAACTCCCAGAAGAGCTTTATCTTATGGGACTTCTGGCCATGCAAATTGTTGAAAACATTGATCTCTGCGGTCTTTATGGAAATCTCTTTGATCTCCTCACTTTCCTTTCAGACTTTAAGAAAGGTTCAGCTGAGGAGATCCCCCCGATCCTTCTTTCCAATGCAGAATTTGAGGAGCTTCCCCTTCTGCCCGAGGAAAGGGCCTTAAGGTCCTGGGTTGGAAATCTTTATCGCAAAGAGGTTTCTGAGGGGAAGACCTTTAGAGACCTTCTTGATGAGATCAAAGAGGGCCTTAAAGAAAGGGAGCGTCTCGGTTTCCTTAAAGAGATCTTTTCAGCCTGAGATGGAAAAGGTAAGCATCATAGAAAATCAGAGGCTTTCTGAGAGGGTCTTTCTACTTGAGATCTCTGCCAGGGGGAAGCTCCTTTCCATAAGGCCAGGACAATTTTTGAAGATAAGGCTTCCTGATGCCCGCTATGATCCCCTCTTTCCCAGGCCTTTTACTGTTCACAGCTTTCAGGGAGAATCTTTAAAGGTGCTCTATCAGGTAGTGGGGAAAGGGACCCAGGCTTTAAGCAAGCTCTTGCAAGGAGAGGAGCTCTTTGTTCTGGGGCCACTGGGGAGGCCCTATCCGGAAACTGTAGAGTTTCCCTTAGGGCTTTGCGCAGGGGGAGTGGGTGTAGCGGGTTTTGGTTTTTTTCTGGAAAGGATGCCTGCAGAAGAGAGAAAGAAAACCCTTTTGTATTACGGAGCCAAAACCTCTAAGGACCTCCTGAGACTTGAGTATTTCAAGAGTTTTGGGATAGATTTCAGGCTGGCAACTGAGGATGGATCCCTGGGAAGCAGAGGCCTTGTAACTGATGTCCTTGAGGAGGATTTGAAAGAGGGTAAGATTAAGACCCTGCTTGCCTGTGGCCCCATGCCCATGTTAAAGGTGGTGAAAGCCCTTTCTGAAAAATATGGTGTTCAGACCTATCTTTCCTTAGAGACCTTTATGGCCTGTGGAACAGGGTTTTGTAAGGGCTGTGTGGTAAAAAAGCGGGGAGGGGGCTTTTTCCATCTCTGTGAAGAGGGGCCAACTTTATCTGCCAAGGAGGTTTTTCTTTAAAATCCATGTCTCCCTTAACCATGGGGAAACTCCAATTTAAGACCCCCCTTTTTCTTGCCTCTGGCACCTGGGGGCTTGGGGACACCCTTTTAAATTATTTAACCCCGGAGGAAGTGAAGGCCTCAATCGGGGCCCTGATTACCAAGGGGCTTTCCCTTGAGCCTATGCCAGGAAATCCTCCTCCCAGGCTCTTTGAAACTCCCTGTGGTCTGATTAACTCCATTGGCCTTGAGAATCCGGGCCTTGAGGTCTTTCTTGAAAGGTATTATCCTGCCCTCAAGGCCCTAGAGGTTCCCATAATATTTAATCTTCATGCCAAAAAGCCCGAAGAGTTCCTTGAAATGAGCGAGAAACTCTCTGAGATTGGGGCCGAAGGGCTTGAACTCAATATCTCCTGTCCCAATGTGAAGGAGGGGGGCATTGCCTTTTCAAGCTATCCCGAGGGTGTCTATGAGCTTGTAAAAGGGGTCAGAGGGCTTTTTGATGGATTTCTGGTTGTAAAGTTATCTCCCCTTGGACCGGTTTTTGAGGTGGCTGAGGCCTCAGAAGCAGCCGGAGCTGATGCCTTAACAGTTGCCAATACCTATCCCGCCTTAGGGGTGCTTTCCTATGAGCCTTTCCAGATCATAAGAGGTGGACTTTCAGGACCAGCCATAAAACCTCTTACCCTGCGTCTCCTCTTTGAGCTTTCCCAGAGGGTAAACATTCCCCTCATTGCCTCTGGAGGAATTATGAGCGGTGGAGATGCCTTTGATTATTTGCTCTGTGGAGCTAAGGCCTTTCAGATTGGAACAGCAAACTTGATTGATCCTAAGGCACCTGTTAAAATACTTTACGAGCTTAACAAGCTTATGGACAGATATGGCCGATTACTTGATAAGAGTTCTGCCCAGGAATTTTAATTTCAGGGCCTTTGGCATCTATCTGCCCCAAACCGTTGAAACTGCAAGGAGGCGTCAGGGTCTTTCCCCTGTTGCAACGGCAGCCCTGGGTAGAGCTCTGGCTGGGGTTGCTCTTCTCTCTGCAGACCTAAAGTTTGGCAAGATTCTTATGCAGATTAATGGTGGAGGCCCTATCGGTGAAATCCTTGCTGAAGCTGATCATCAGGGAAATCTTAGGGGGCTTGTTAAAAATCCCCAGGTCTATGTCACCCCGGAAAATAAAAAGCTTCCTGTGGGAAAGGCCGTAGGGAAAGAAGGGTTTTTAAATATTGTCAGAGATTATGGCTTAAGGGAGATCTATCAGAGCTCATCTGAGCTCATCTCCGGAGAGATTGCCGAAGACCTTGCCTATTATCTCACCACCTCTGAACAGGTGCCTTCAGCCTGTGCCCTTGGAGTTCTTGTTGATACTGATGGGAGCGTAATCACTGCTGGTGGTTTTCTCATCCAGAAACTTCCTGAGACAGAGGAGGCTGAGATTGAGTATCTTGAGAGGCGACTCTCAGAAATTAAGGCGGTTACGGAATATCTTTCCCGGGGTCAAAAGATTGAAGAGATTCTATGGGACATCTTCGGAGAGATTGAGGTCCTTGAAAGAAGGGAGGTAAGATTTCAATGTACCTGTAGTCTCAAAAGGGTTGAAGGTGCCTTGATTGCCCTCGGCAGGGAGGCCCTCGAAGAGATAAGCCAGGAGAATCGCCCGGTTGAGGTTACCTGTGAATTCTGTAAAGAAAGGTATGAGGTCTCCCCTGAAAGATTAAAGGAACTCTTAATGGAGCTTGAAAGGAAAAGGTCATGTTCAGGATAATTCTGTGGGTGGTTATCCTTTTGCTGGTGACCTTTTTTGTAGTTTTCAATGTGGAGCCGAAGGTTAATGTGCATCTTTTACCCGGGTTTACCCTTGTGGATATTCCTCTATCCCTTCTGATAATAGTGAGTTTTTTGCTTGGGCTATTATTCGGGTCCCTTCTCTTTTTTTCACAGCTTCTGAGGGCCAGGATGAGGATCCATCATCTTGAAGGGGAGTTAAAGAAGACCCAGTCCAAAACCCAAGAGGTATCGGGAAGTGCCCAAGATAGCCCCACTTCTTGAGCTCCTGAAGGAAGGAGTCAGAAAAGGGGTCTTTCCCGGGGCGGTATGCGGAATCTCCTATAGGCAAAGAACCTATCTTCTTGCAGCAGGATATGCCTCTTTAACCCCCTTTCTTGAACCTGTTGAAGAAGACCTTATCTATGACCTTGCCTCTTTAACCAAGCCCCTTGCCCTTGGTGTAACCTTAATGTATCTCCTTGATAAAAGACCCCGCTTTGATCTGGAAAGACCTCTGGGAGACTATCTTGAAGCAGAAAGGCCCCTTTCAGGGATTCCCCTTTTTCGTTTTTTAAATCATACCTCAGGCCTTTCAGCCTGGTATCCCTTTTATAAGGAAAAACCCTTGACCTTAGAGAAGATCTTTCTTCGTTTGAAGGAACTGCCTCTTGAGTATGAGCCGGGGAAGGGGTGTCTTTATTCGGATCTGAACTTCTATCTCTTTACCCATCTTATGGAGAGGATTTATGCTGAGCCCTTTGAAGGGTTATTTGAGAAGGCAAAGGGGGGAATTCCCTTTTCAAGAAGGGCTATTCTTCCCTTTAAGCCCCTTTCTAAAGGGATTGATGAGGAAAGAGTTGTTCCCACCTCTATTGATCCAGAGTCTCAGAGGATTTTGAGGGGGATTGTTGAAGATGAAAACACAAGGGCCCTTTCTGGGGTAAGCGGGGTGGCTGGGCTTTTCGGAAATGTTTACGGTGTCCTTGACCTTTTGATTGAGGTGCTTAAGGCCTACAAGGGAGAAAAGGGGGGCCTCAATCCCGAGATTGTGCGCTATTTTTTTGATTTCAGGGACCCTCAATCGGATTTTGCCCTTACCTTTATGAGACCATCCCGAAAGGGCTATTCTGCAGCTGGAGGGGCCTTTTCAGAAAAAACTCTGGGACATCTCGGATATACGGGTTGCTCCTTTTTCATAGACCTTGAAAGAGAGTTAATCGTTATCCTTTTAACAAACAGGGTTCATCCTCAAAGGGGAGATGAAGAAATCAGAAACTTTCGCCCTAAGTTTCATAGGGCGGTTGTTGAAAATTTATAAAGCGCCTCGCTCTTAAGTGGGTGAGCTTCTGCAGGCTACAGATATCGCATCCACTAAAAAATCTTTGCAAAAAAACTTTAAAGCTTGATATAAGGCCCAAAAGCTCATGGACACACACAATTGATTGCCAGAACATTAAGAAATGCTAAAATAAAGGTAAGGAGTTCTTTGTAAGACCATGATTTTGCAAAGGTCTCGTAAGATCTTTTA
>CAYTDX010000070.1:0-8077 GCA_964436655.1 uncultured Caldimicrobium sp. | reverse complement strand
GCTTGCGTGGGGTTTTAGTTTAAAGGTCTTGCGGCTACCGAAAAAGACTAATTTTGTGAAAAACTCACAAAGTCTAAAATCCATTGTAATTATCCAATTACTTGAGGGGAGGCCTAAGATGTGTTATAGTTTAAATATTGGGCCTGTAGCTCAGCGGACAGAGCGCAGGGCTCCGGACCCTGAGGTCGGGGGTTCAAATCCCCCCAGGCCCGTGTGTTTATTTCTATTAAGACCTAAGTCTCCCTATCTTCAACCTCCAATCCTTTGTCTTTTTTATGAGCCTGAGTTTTTTCATTTACGAGACCTTTGCAAAATCATGGTCTTTTTTTTTGTTTTCTGGTAGCCGCAAGCTTCAGTTTGCGTGTTTTTTTTTGTTTTCTATTTTCGAAAACCTTCGCAGGCTAAAGGTCTTGCGGCTACCTCAAAAAAAACAAAAAAAAACAATTTTGCAAAAAACTCTTTTTATTTGCAAATCTGGTAAACAAAGTAAAATAAGGGTATGCCACTTGAGAAGGGGATCCTCAGGATTCTAAAAGAGGCCTATCAGCCGGTCTCTGGAGAGGTGCTGGCTAAAACCTTAAAGGTAAGTAGAGTTGCCATCTGGAAGGGCGTTCAGAGGTTAAAATCCCAGGGTTATGAAATAGAAACCTCCAAAAGGGGTTATTTCTTGAGGGATAAGGACTTCTTTCTTGAAGAAGACCTTAACAATCTTCTTTCCTCTCTTACCCTTTTCAGGGAAATCCATTATCTCCCTGAGGTCACCTCAACCATGGAGCTTGCAAAGGAACTTGCCGAAAAGAAAAAAAGGGCTCTGGTGATTGCTGAAAAACAGGTGGCTGGAAGAGGAAGACTCGGGAGGGCCTGGGAATCTGAAAAAGGGGGGCTCTGGCTAACCCTTGTTTTACAGGAGACCCTTCCTCTAAAGGATGCCCATCACCTTACCTATTTGTCAGCGGTTGCTACAGCTAAGGCGATCAGAGACACCTATGGTCTCAAGGCCAGGGTTAAGTGGCCTAATGATGTCCTCCTTCAGGGAAAAAAGGTAGCCGGGATTCTCCTTGAAATCAAGGCTGAAATTGATGCCTTAGCTTATGCCCTGATAGGGATCGGGATAAATGTCAATAACCAGGTTCAGGAAAGGCCCTTCCTGATTCCAGGAATCTCCATCTCCGAGGTCCTTGGAAAAAAGGTGGATAGAATCCCCCTTCTCAAAAATCTTCTCCATCACTTTGAGGACCTCTTTTTCCGAAGAGAGGATGTCCTTACCGAATGGAAGGCCCTAAGTGAGACCCTGAAAGGCAGAGTAAAGGTGAACACCCCTGAAGGCACCTTTACAGGCCTTGCCCTTGATGTGGATGAAGAAGGAGCCCTTATCCTGGAACTTGAAGACCACACCTTTAAAAGGATCTTTTCCGGGGACTGTATTCATCTGAGAGAGGATACTCCTTAAGCCCTATGTCTGAACTCCTTATACTGGGAGCATTTTTTCTCTTCATTCTCCTGGTTTTGATCTTTATTTATTATAAACTGAAGGATCACTTAGACAAAAGGCTATCGGATCCTTTATTTACCCTGAGAGAGAGACTTCAGGACCTTACAGAAATAAGGAGAGATCTGCAGAGACTCTATCTTGCTGAAGACCTCTTGAGGACCTTAAGGGATGAGGTTTTTCGGTTAAGCAACATTTTTACCAGCCGAAAATCTGGCAAGGCAGCTGAGAGGGCCCTTGAAGAGCTTCTATCCCAGGTGCCCTCTCACCTTCTCAAAAGGGAGGTCAAAATCGGAGGGGGTGAGGTGGAATTTGCCCTTTTGCTTTCAGATGGGAGGCTCCTTCCGGTAGATTCAAAATTTATTGCCCCTGAATTTTTGAGTAAAGAGGCCTTGAGTTCGGATGAGGAAAGGGAGCTTTTAAAGAGAATTCGGGCCAGGGCCAGGGAAATCCTTCCATACCTGAGAGATGATAAGACCGCAGGGCTTGCGGTGATGACCTGCCCGGATGGCCTTTTCCCCCTTCTTCAGAAAAGGGTCTTTGAGGATCTGGAAAAGGAAAAGATCCTTCTTGTGCCTTACTCCCTTTTATTACCTGTGCTTTTTTTCATACACTTTTTCTGGGATCGCTTTGGTAAGACCTATGATGAGTCTCTCCTGAATGAAGGGCTCTCAGGAATTGAAAAATTTACCTTTGAGCTTGAAAGAGACCTTGAAAGGCTATCCCGAGAACTAAAGAGTGCCGAAAATCTTCTGGGAAGACTTAAAGAGACCCAGCTCCTCTTAAAAAGGGAAATACTTAAGATCCAGAGAATCCCTCAGAGCTCTATCAATTCTAAGGAGTTTTCTGAGTAGATTTTTCCGCATCCCCCTTCAACAAAAACTACATTTTCCAGTCTGATCCCAAAGCTCCCTGGAAAATATAAACCCGGTTCAATGGTAAAAACCATACCCTCTTCAAGGTAAGGCTGACTCTGGAGATATTTTTTGTCTTTCTGATAATATATTCTTGGGTATTCATGGATCTCTATGCCGAGCCCGTGTCCGGTAGAGTGGGTAAAGTGAGAGAGAACCCCTTTTTTGTGAAAATATTCTCTTACTCTCCGGTCTATCTCATAGACAGGGATTCCGGTTTTTACTGATTCAAAGGCCTTAAACCAGGCTGTTTTGACCATTGCATAGTATTTTTTAAAGTCGCTATCTGCCCTTCCGAGATAGATGGTTCTTGTAAAGTCACTGCAGTAACCCTCAAAGATAACTCCCATGTCAATGAGAAGAGGACCCTTTTGAAGGGGGTGTTTAGAGGACTCCCAGTGCGGAATAGCCGAGTGCTTGCCCCCTGCAACAATGGCTGAAAAGGCCTCCCCTTCGGCCTGTTTTTTGAAAGCAAGCTCAACAATCTTTCCCCTTACTTCTAATTCAGAGGAAAGGGGTAAGATTGCCAGGATTTCCTGAAAGACATCATCAGTAATGGCTATGGCCCGCCTTATCTTCTCCCTTTCCTCTTTATCCTTAATCATCCTCAGGTCCCTGAGGGGTTGAGAAAGACCCACTAATTGATATCCCCTGCCTCTCATTCTCTCCCTGAACTCACAGGTTACCCTGTCCTTTTCAAAACCCACCCGATTTACCTTCAGGGCCTTCAAAAGGTCTTTCAGGAACTTTGTAGGGTCTCCCAAAAGGAGCCTTACCTCAAAGAAGGCAGGGGCCACAAGCTTTGCCCTCTCAAAATATCTTGCATCCGTTGCCAAAAGGGCCTCTTTTTCGGTGATAATTACATAGGCCTGAGATGCCCTGAGACCCGAAAGGTAAAAGACATTTGGAACCGAGGAAAGTAAAAGGGCATCAAGACCTTTCTCCTTAAGGAGCCCCCTGATCCTTTCTACTCTTTGTAGGGTCATCTTTACCTCCTGTATAAGCTTTTTTTGTGGATACTTAAGCCAACGAGGTTACCAAGAGTTTTTTGCAAAATTGTTTTTTGCGGTAGCCGTAAAACCTTTAGCCTGCGAAAAAATTCAATAGAATTTCAAAAAAACACGCAACCTACGCGTTGCGGCTACCAGAAACCTAAAAACAACCTTTTGCGAAGAAATCGTTATAATTTACTCATAATCCTATATCTGGAAAAATTCAATATCCAAAGGGAATCTCCTGAAATTTTAACTTTTAGCATTATAATTAGAATAAATGACTGAGATCTGGGTAATTGACGACGAAAGGGGAATCCTTGAGACCTTAGGAGGCATACTCCAGGATGAGGGTTATCAGGTTGAGACCTTTCCTTTGGCGAAATCCGCTTTAGAAAGGCTCTCAGAAAGGACACCTCAGGCGATCTTTCTTGATCTCTGGCTCAAAGATATGGATGGCCTTGAGGTGTTAGCAAGAATTAGGGAGCACAACTCCTCCCTTCCGGTTATTATCATCTCAGGACACGGCACTATTGAAACAGCCGTTAGGGCCCTCAAAATGGGAGCCTTTGACTTTATTGAAAAACCCCTCTCCTATGAGAGAATTCTCGTCTCCTTAGAAAACGCCCTTAGGTTTGTCAGGCTTGAAGAGGAAAATAAACGCCTGAAGGATCAAATCTATTCAAAGGTTCAGCTTACTGGACGATCCAAGGCTATCTCTGAAATAAGGGAGCTCATCCAGAGGGTAGCCCAGACAGACACGACAGTTCTTATTACCGGGGAATCTGGGGTAGGTAAAGAAATTGTGGCAAGACTTATTCACCGGCATTCCCGTAGAGCAGAAGCCCCCTTTGTAGAGGTTAACTGCGCAGGTATCCCTGAAACTCTCATTGAGGCCGAGCTCTTTGGCTATGAAAAAGGTGCCTTTACAGATGCCAGAGCTTCTAAAAAAGGTAAATTTGAGCTTGCTCAGGGGGGCACCATCTTTCTTGACGAAGTTGGAGACATGAATCTTTCTGCTCAGGCCAAGGTCCTGAGGGTTTTACAGGAAAAAAAGATTCAAAGACTGGGAGGCGAAAGACCCATTGAAGTGGATGTAAGAATAATAACGGCAACCAACAAAAATCTTGAGGATGAGATCGCCCGTGGAAGATTTAGAGAGGACCTTTACTTTAGATTGAAGGTCTTCCCCATCCACATCCCACCCCTCCGGGAAAGACCGGAAGACCTTGAACCCCTCTGTGAGGCCTTCCTTGAGGAAATGGCCTTAAAGACTGGACTTGGAAGGAAGAGACTTCACCCCGAGGTCGTAGAACGCCTCAAGAATTATCCCTGGCCAGGAAATGTCCGGGAGCTTAAAAACTTCATTGAAAGATTGGTTATCCTGACCAAAGGTGAGGAGATCACCCTTAGAGACCTTCCCCAGGACTTCCTCTCAACCCTTACAAGAAGGGAAGACCAGAGGGCAAATCAGGAACCCTGGTTTACAGCTAAGGACTTTCGCACAGCCAAGACCCTCTTTGAAAGGGAATTCCTGAGAAGAAAGCTTGAGCTCTTTCAGGGTAATGTGACCCACACTGCAAGAGCAATCGGGCTTGAGCGGACCTATCTCCAGAAAAAACTCAAAGAGCTGGGGTTAAAGGAGGATAATCTTCCTTAGGAGCTTGCCTTTTTGAAAATTGCTCTGGCATAGGGCTCAACCTCAAGATCAGCAACCTCTCCTCTCTTCCACTTTACCCACCCGAGAAAACCTACCATGGCTGCATTATCCGTGCAATATCGGGGGTGGGGGAAAAAGACCTCCTCTCCCCGGGCTCTCTTCTGGAAAAGCCTTCTTAGATAAATATTGGCTGAAACACCTCCAGCTACAACGATCCTATTAATTCCCAAAGTTCTCCCTGCCCTCAGGGTCTTCTCCACGAGGACCTCACAGAGGGCCCTTTGAAAGCTTGCACACAAATCCTCTACATTCAGATTCTCCTCCTCCTTCTTTAAGAGTTGAAACACAGCAGTTTTGAGCCCGGAAAAACTGAAGTCAAAATTTTCTTCCTCAAGCATGGGTCTTGGAAGAGGATATCTCCCGGGATCCCCCCTTTCAGCCAGAAAACTGATCACAGGGCCTCCTGGATAAGGTAGGCCCAGAAGTTTGGCAATCTTGTCAAAGGCTTCACCAGCGGCATCATCCCGGGTGTGCCCGATGAGTTCAAGCCTATCAAAGTCTCTAACCATGAAAAGGGCGGTATGCCCACCAGAGACAAGGAGCCCGATGTAAGGGAAGGGCACAGGCCTTTCAAGAAAAATGGAAAAAAGGTGGGCTGAAAGATGATCAACGGCAATAAGGGGTATGTTAAGGGTCAGAGAAAGGGTCTTGGCATAGGTGACCCCTACGAGCAGTGACCCTAAGAGTCCAGGACCAAAGGTCACCGCTACAGCCTTAAGGTCAGAGGGGGCAAGATTATTTTCATCAAGGGCTTTTTTAACCAGAGGGTGCAGGACCTCAAGCTGTTTTCTACTGGCAATCTCAGGCACAATCCCTCCATAGGGGGAGTGGAGGGCAACCTGAGAGTAAAGGTAGTCCTTGATAAGGGCCCCTTCCTCAGAGAAAAGGGCTACCCCTGTTTCATCACAGGAGGTCTCTATGGCAAGGAGCATTTCTAAGCAAAGAGAACTCTTTCTAAGAGTTCTGAATAGATGTGTAGAAAGAGAAGGTGTCCTTCCTGGATGCGCGGTGTATCTGTTGAGGGCACAAGGATGAGATAGTCACAATAGGGAGGCATAAGGCCCCCGGTTCTACCACTAAGCCCTATTGTGTAAAGTCCCATCTTCTTAGCTGTCTTTAAGGCTGAGATGATATTGGGAGAATTTCCACTGGTGCTTATAGCCAAGGCAATGTCTCCCTGCCTTCCTAGGGCCTGAATCTGCTTCACAAAGACCTGTGAAAAGTCATAATCATTGGAGATGGCAGTAAGCACAGAGGTGTCTGTGGTCAGGGCTATAGCAGGAAGAGGAGACCTCTCCATCTTAAAGCGATTCACAAGCTCCCCAGCTAGGTGCTGGGCATCAGCTGCGGAACCACCATTTCCAAATATCAGCAGTTTCCCCCCCTCCCTGAAGACCTTCTGAGTCAGCTCCACAACCTGAAGAATCTTTTCCCCCTCCTTCTCAAGAAAGGAGGAAATGACCCACTCATGATCTTTCCTGATCCTTTCCAGGAGGTCTCTCATTTTAGCCCCTCTTTAAGAGATATTTGATTTTATAATAGGCCAGACCCAGATATTCTTGAAAGGCAAGATTGGTGAGATTTAGATAAAGATCGTGAGGAAAGAGGTAGAGGAAGAAGCGTGAAGGCTTACACAAAAGATGATTATAGTTGGTGGGATAGGGTAGGGGATTTAGCCCCTCCTTTTTAAAGAGGAAAAGGGCCCGGGGTAGATGATAGGCAGAGGTAAGAAGATAAAAGGGTTCGCCAGGAGAAATAATCCCTTTGACCTCTCTTGCACTTCTCAGGGTATCAAGGGGTGTATCTATGGCCTTTACCTTTATTCCCCACCTTTCTGCAAGCTCCTGCAAATAAGTAGCCCCCTTTCCCTCAAAGGAGCCTCCTACGATCCAGATTTGCTTTTCAGGAAACCTCTTCTTGATCTCTAAGGCAACAAGGAAGCGTATCAAGGTCTCCCTGCTAAAGCGTTCCTCTAAGGAGAGACCTGGATCCCCGTAGATCCTCCCTGTAAGAACAACCAGGTTTTTAACCTTTGAGAGTTCTTCTTCCTTCGGGATAGAATACCCTTTTTCAAGGTTTTTCAATAGAAAATAAGGTAAAAAGGGAGTTGTGGAGAGGTAATAAAGGAAGACCGCTATAAAAAGGAGAAACCTCCTTCGCCCCCTCCTTTTACCAAGGACTACATAAACAGTCACTACAAGTAAAAAGAGAAAAACAAGGGTTGAGGGGTAAAAGAGATAAAGCAAGGTCTTTTTTAGCAGAAAGATTAGATCTGGCATAGAGATATAAAATGGCGGGGCTGACGGGACTTGAACCCGCGGCCTCCTGCGTGACAGGCAGGCGCTCTGACCGTGCTGAGCTACAGCCCCTTTTAAGAGAAATATAACCTGTTTTTGAAAATAAGCAAGAGCCCCTGAAGGGGTATTTTAAAAATTACTCCCAGAAAATTTTGAGACATTAGAAAAAGAAAAAAATAGAGATCTTTGAAAAATTATGTTTTTTCAGGTTTCAGGTAGCCGCAAGCTTCAGCTTGCGTGGGGTTTTGGTTTGTATTTTTGAAAACCAACGCAGGCTAAAGCCAAGGGCTACCTTAGAAATTCTATTTTTCTGTGCGGGCTAAAGCCCTCGGTTACCAGAGTTTAAAATCTACAGGACTCATACACCTTCTTGCAAAAATGGGAATAAAGGGTTAACTTTTAATTTAGCCCTATGAAAAGACTCCCCATCGGAATCCAGAGCTTTAAGAAAATTAGAGAAGAAGACTACTACTATGTGGATAAAACCAACTTTGTAAAACTTCTGGAAAAGGGAGGATATTATTTCCTCAGTAGACCCCGTAGATTTGGAAAATCCCTACTCTTAGATACCCTGAAGGAGGCCTTTTCAGGCAATAAAGAGCTTTTTAAGGGGCTTTATCTCTATGATAACTGGGACTGGGATAAAAAATATCCTGTTATAAAGA
>CAYTDX010000069.1:0-8211 GCA_964436655.1 uncultured Caldimicrobium sp. | reverse complement strand
CAAGATGGGGGCGATCTTTGGATGTGCCAATATTCACATTTACCTTGGTCTTTAAATCCTTACCTATGGCACAGGGATTTGAAAGCGTTGCCTTCCTGTTCTTGCAGAGGACCGCCTGCCCTCTGGCTATCTCTTTGGCTAAGGTCTCAGGAGAGAGGCCCTCTTTTTCCGCACAGAGCCTGATTTCCTCGGTGATTATTCCCCTTTCGGCCTGTTTTTTAAGGGTATCTGTCATAAAGGTCAACTCCTTTTCCCATTGCCCCTACCCTCTCAAACTATGAGAGGAAATAATTAGCAGAGCAAACTAATCTTGCAGAGATCTTATTTTTATAAATCTAAAGGCATTTCAGGATTTTTTCAGTAAATGAGAAAAAAAGCACAAATTCATCCCTTAACCTAACCTCAGTCCTTTCCCAGCGAGGGCGAGGATAAAATGTTTAAAAAATCCATAATAAGGTATAATAGGGCTATGCTTCCAGATTTTCTAAGGACCCTGGTTTTGGCCTTTATTGTTGCCTTACCAGTAACCTTTCTTTTTGCACGGTTTAAACTTCCACCTATTGTGGGTTTTTTGTTAAGTGGTCTCATGGTTGGGCCAGCAGGATTGTCCTTGGTCAGGGATTCTCATTTGATTGAGGGAATAGCTGAACTCGGGGTAATCTTTCTGATGTTTCTCCTCGGGGTTGAGTTTTCCCTTAAAAAACTCCTGGCTTATAGAAAGGAGGTCCTCTGGGGAGGTTTTTTGCAGGTTTTAGGTACCATTGCTATTACAGCCCTGGTCTCCCTGTTTTTTCTCAAGGCCCAGGGCTCACAGGCCCTCTTTTATGGAGCCCTGATTGCCTTCAGTAGCACGGCCATAGTTTTAAAACTTCTCATAGAAAGAGGGGAGCTAAACTCTCCCTATGGACGCTATATCTTTGGAATTCTGATTTTTCAAGATCTCTCTGTGATTCTGGTTATGCTTTTTCTCCCCATCCTTGCAGGGCAGAGCATTTCTTATACCTCTGTCCTCTTTACTTTAATCAAGTCCTTGGGGGTTCTGGCAGGGGTATTTCTTGTTAGTTTCAGGCTCGTTCCCCTGCTCCTGGATGTGGTGATGAAGACTCGAAGCCGGGAGCTCTTTTTGATCAGTCTCTTTTTAATTGCCCTGGGAACGGCCTTGGTGAGTTTTAAGCTCGGGCTTTCCATGGCACTGGGTGCCTTTTTAGCAGGGATCATCATCTCGGAATCCGATTATGCCTATCAGGTCATGGCGGAGGTTAAACCCCTGAAGGATCTCTTTATGGCCATTTTCTTTATTTCCATAGGAATGCTCCTGAATCCAAAGGTTCTCCTGGAGCAACCTCTGATGAGCCTGTCCTCCCTGGGGGCTGTTTTTTTCCTGAAAGCGGGGACTATCTTCGGGGTCGTTATGCTCTTGAGTAAAAACCCCCGGTTCTCTCTGCTTTCCTCATTATATCTTTTTCAGATAGGAGAATTTTCCTTTGTCCTTGCTTTAGAGGGGGAGAGGTTGAGGCTCTTTTCCTCTGAGACCTTTTATCAGCTCTTTATTGGAATCTCCGTTCTTACCATGTTCTTTACCCCCTTTGTTGTCTCCGGAGCTCATCGCTTTTCTGATTTTCTTCTGGGACGGATCTTCCCTAAAAAATTCAGGCTCCTTCAAAAAATAAGGGAAAGAGAAGAGGAGCATCTGAGGGGGCACACTATAGTTGTAGGTTTTGGAGTATGCGGAAAAAATGTTGTTTATGGACTTAAGCTTTTAAGGATTCCCTATGTTATTCTGGAATTAAATCCTGTAACTGTTCGCATCTATAAGAGAAAGGGAGAGCCTATTTATTTTGCCGATGCCACCCACCCAGAGATCTTAAGAAAGTTTGGGTTAGAAAGGGCCAGAGCCCTGGTGGTAGCCATAAGTGATCACATTGCAGTTAGGAAAATAATCCAGGTAGCCCGGAACCTGAACCCTGATCTTTATATCATAGCCAGGACCCAGTTTGTAACGGAAATTGATGAGCTTCTGGGGTTGGGTGCAGATGAGGTTGTGCCTGAAGAGTTTGAGGCATCCATTGAGCTCTTTACCAAGGTGCTTGAATTCTATAGAGTTCCTCAAAACCTGTTAAAGGAATTAACAGATGAAATCCGCAGGGGACACTATCAGGCCTTAAGAAAGGAAGAGGCCTTACCTTTGGTTAAGATACCCGCTGAAGAATGGTGGAGGGTCCTCAACTTTGAAACTTACTGGATAAAGGAGAAGGGCCCCTTGAACGGGGTTTCCATCAAAAGTCTTGATCTCAGGGCCAAAACCGGGGCAACCATCCTTGCCATTCAGAGAGATAATGAAATGTTGCTTAATCCCTCTCCAGATACCCTTTTGCAAAAAGGGGATATCTTGATCTTAACCGGAAGGAGAGAGGCCCTGCAAAGGGCCTTAGAGTATCTGGAGAATCCAGTCTCAGCCTGGTATTAGCTCTCTGGTTGACAAGAAGGCTAAATCCTCTAAAATATAAGCAAAACCCACGGGAGGGTAAGACCATGAAAAAGACCCTTTTTTTGTTATCCCTTCTGCTTATCCTTCTTGTCTCCTGCAAAGGCAAGGAAGAAAAGAAGACTGTCTTTACCAAGACCATAAGCGGAGCTGGAGCGACCTTTCCCTATCCCCTTTATTCAACCTGGGCAGGTGCCTATTACAAAGAGACAGGGATTAAGGTGAATTATCAATCCATTGGCTCAGGGGGAGGGATTCGTCAGATAACGGAAAGAACCGTGGATTTCGGGGCCTCAGACATGGCCTTAAAGCCAGAGGAGGTGGAGGAAAAAAGGCTCCTTCAGTTTCCTGCGGTTATAGGAGGGGTAGTGGTAGCAGTAAACCTGCCAGAGGTCGGAGATAAGAAGTTGATCTTGGACGGAGAGGCCCTATGCAAAATATATCTCGGGGAGATCAAAAACTGGAACGATGACAAGTTAAGGGTCCTGAATTCAGGATTAGCCTTACCTGACAAACCAATCACCCCGGTTTATCGTTCCGATGGCTCTGGAACAACAGCCATCTTCACCCATTATCTTAGCAGTGTTTGCAAGAAGTGGGAAAAGGAAGTGGGATTTGGCACCTCCGTTAGCTTTAAAACCGGTCTTGGAGCCAAGGGAAACGAGGGGGTTGCCAATTATGTCAAGAGAACGCCTTATAGCCTGGGCTATGTGGAGTATGCCTATGCGGTGCAGAACAAGATGCAGGTTGCCGATATGCTGAATGCCAAGGGGAAGGTAGTTTCACCCTCGGTAGAGGCCTTTAAGGAGGCCGGGAAAACAGCAGATCTTAAGCCGGAGAAACACTTCTTTACCTGGATGACCAATGCCCCTGGGGAGGGAGCCTGGCCTATCGCCGGGGCTACTTATATCTTACTTGCTCAGGAAAAGGCAGAAACCAATAAAGAGATCGTTAGATTCTTTGACTGGGCCTATCAAAAAGGGGATAGTATGGCCCTCCAGCTCCACTTTGTGCCTCTTCCAGATGAAGTAAAGGCTAAGATCAGGGATTACTGGAAAAGCAAAGGCCTCTATTAAATGAAGACATCTGCCCGGAAGGAGCACCTCTTTAATCTCCTATTTCTTATTATCACTGCCCTTTCCTCTTTTTTGATTATCCTTATTCTGGTGGGTCTCTTTATCACTCTCTTTAAGGAGTCCTTTCCGGCTATTCAAAGATTTGGCTTCTTGCGTTTTCTTTTATCCTCTTCCTGGGATCCGGTAAAAGAGCTTTTTGGAGGAGCCATTCCCTTGTTTGGAACGCTGATTACCTCCTTTTTGGCCCTGATGGTTGCCGTGCCGGTTGCCCTTGGGATCGCCGTCTTTATTACAGAGGTAGCCCCCAAGGCCTTTAGTGAGGCTATAGGTATGGCCATTGAGCTCTTAGCCGCCATTCCCAGTATCATATACGGTATGTGGGGGCTCTTTACCCTTGCCCCTATTCAGGCCAAGTATGTGGAGCCCCTTCTTCAACGCACCCTTGGACATCTGCCCCTTTTGGGAAGGCTCTTCTCCGGGACACCGCTGGGAATTGACATCTTTACGGCAAGCCTCATCCTCAGTATCATGATAATTCCCTTTACCGCATCGGTTGCCAGGGATGCCTTTCAGGTTGTCCCCTCGGTCCTGAAGGAGTCAGCCTACGGCATGGGTGCCACCAAATGGGAGGTTATAAAGGATGTGGTCTTCCCCTATTGTAAACTGGGGATCCTTGGAGGGATCGGGCTCTCCCTTGGTAGGGCCCTTGGGGAAACCATGGCCGTTGCCTTTGTCCTTGGAAATCTGAACCAGTTTCCGAGCTCTCTCTTTTCAGCCACAGCTACAGTTACCGTCAAACTTGCCAATGAATTTACCGAGGCCGAAAAGGATATCCATCTTTCAGCCCTCTTTTATCTTGCCCTCCTCTTATTCCTGATGAGCTTTACAATCCTTGCCCTTAGCAAATACTTTACCGAGAGAATCAAGGCCAGATGATCAGAAAGAGAAAAATTGTAAATAACCTTGCCCTTTTGTTTTGTATCTTCACCGCCCTTTGGGGCCTTTTCTGGCTCTTTTATATCCTTACTGATGTGGTAAGACACGGGATAACCGCTCTAACACCCGCTTTAATACTTAATGATCCAGCTCCACCCGGGGTGCCAGGTGGAGGGTTAAGGCACGCCCTTATCGGCCACCTCTTCATCACCCTTATTGCAACCCTCATAGGGGTTCCTCTGGGTATTCTGGGAGGCACCTTTCTGGCTGAATACGGAAGGAATCTCAAGCTTACCCGCCTTATCAGTTTCCTGGCAGACATTATGGTGAGTGTGCCTGCTATTATTGTGGGGGCCTTTGTGTATGCCCTTTTTGTAAGACCGATAGGGCATTTCAATGCCCTATCGGGAGGGATTGCTCTGGCTATAATCATGATCCCTGTTATTGTGAGAACTACAGAAAATATGCTCTCTCTCATCCCCTGGACCTTAAGGGAGGCAGCCTTTGCCCTCGGGGCACCTTACTATAAGGTGATTTTTCAGGTGGTTTACAGAGGGGCAGGGGTAGGAATCTTTACCGGGGTTATCCTTGCCATTGCCAGAGTAACCGGAGAAGCAGCGCCCCTTCTCTTTACATCCTTTAATAACTCCTTCACCTCTTACAACCTCTTTCAACCCATGGCCTCTTTAACGGTCACCATCTTTCAGTATGCCATGGGGCCTTATGAGGACTGGCACCGTCAGGCCTGGGGAGCCTCTTTTTTGATTACCCTTTTTATCCTGTTGCTGGCAGTCCTTGGAAGATACCTCATTCGGAGGAGGTTTAGGTCTTGAAGGTTGAAATTGACATCCGGAATCTGAATTTTTATTATGCAGGGAAGGTCCATGCCCTGAAAAACATCTCTCTTCAGATCTTCAAAAATAAGGTGACTGCACTTATCGGACCTTCAGGATGCGGGAAGACCACCCTTCTCAGGTGCCTGAACCGAATTCATGACCTCTACCCGGGGAATCGCTACGAGGGGGAGATTATCTTTGAGGGAAAAAACATTCTGGCCCGGGAGATTGACCTCATTGAGCTCAGGTCAAGAATCGGTATGGTCTTTCAAAAGCCCACGCCCTTTCCCATGAGTATTTTTGATAATGTGGCCTATGGCTTGAGACTTCGCGGTATAAAAAACAAAAAGGAGCTTCAGGAGAGGGTGGAAAGAGCCTTAAAGGAGGCAGCCCTCTGGGATGAGGTAAAGGACAAGATTCACCAGAGTGCCTTAGGGTTATCCGGAGGTCAACAGCAGAGGCTTTGCATAGCCCGAGCTATAGCCGTTGAACCGGAGGTCCTACTCTTTGATGAGCCCACCTCAGCCCTTGACCCCATCTCTACTGGGAAAATTGAAGACCTCATCATTCAACTCAAGAACAAGATAACCATCGTGATCGTCACTCACAACATGCAGCAGGCTGCTCGCATCTCAGAGCAAACCGCCTTTATGTACTTAGGTGAGCTCATTGAGATTGGCCCCACGGAAAAGATCTTTACCAATCCTGAAAAGAAGCTCACCGAAGAATATATAACTGGAAGATTTGGTTAAAAGAAGATCCCCGTGTCCCGTATTGAAAAGGTCACCAAGGGTGCCAGTTCAGTTACTCTGGCTGTTTTCATAAGCCGAATCTTAGGTCTTCTCAGAGAACAGGTTCTGGCCTATTTCTTTGGAGCAGGACGGGCCATGGATGCCTTTGTAGTGGGCTATCGTATTCCCAATCTCCTTCGGGATCTCTTTGCAGAGGGGGCCCTGGCCGGGGCCTTTGTCAAGGTCTTTACCTCCTGCACGGAGAAAGAGACCCTTGAAAGCTCCTTTAAAAAGGCCTCCATCCTGCTTACAAACTTTATGTTAATTCTGTTGATAATTGTATGTGCGGGAATTCTTCTTGCCCCCTCTCTTGTAAGTCTTATGGCCCCCGCCTTTAAAGAGGACCCTGTCAAATTTTCTTTAACCGTTTCTCTTACCCGCATCATGATGCCCTTTCTCCTTTTTATCAGTCTTTCCGCTATCTTGGCCGGACTTTTGAATTCCTTAGGGGTTTTTTTTCTCCCGGCCCTTTCTTCAGGTTTTTTCAATCTCTCTTCTATACTGATTGGGGTTCTGGGTTTTTATCTTCTCTCTTATGAGGGGTATGAACCCATCTTTGCCATGGCCCTTGGAGTTACCCTCGGAGGGCTTCTTCAGGCCCTTATGCAGTATCCCGTGCTTAAGAAAAGGGGCTTTTCCTTCAGGGTTCAGGCGGATTTTGGTCTTCCCGAGTTTTACGAGGTTTTGAGATTGATTTTACCTGTTGTTGTGGGCTTTTCAGCGGTGCAGATTAACATCTTTATCAATACCTTTTTTGCCACATCCTGCGGAGAAGGGGCGGTCTCCTGGTATAGTTATGCCTTCAGAATAATGTATGTGCCCCTTGGTCTTTTTGGAGTAGGCCTTTCTCAGGCCTTGCTTCCAGAGCTTACGAGAAACATAACCCAGGGCAACCACTCCTTAGCCAGGGATACCTATGGGAAGGCCCTGGTAGTCTCATTGAGCCTCTCCTTGCCCTCGGCACTGGGATTATGGGGTCTATCCGAGGACATAGTTAAAGTCCTCTTTGAGAGGGGGGCCTTTAGGCCGGAAGATACCCATTTCACCTCAGAGGTTCTCAAGGTCTTTGCCCTGGCCCTTCCCTTTTACGGTCTTACCAAGACGGCAACTCCCCTTTTTTACGCCCTTAATCGCACCATAATTCCAGCAGGAGGAAGTTTTCTTGCCGTGGCTATGAATCTCACAGTCATTCTCTTGACCATAAAGGTGCTGGGAATAAAGGGGGTAGCCCTTGGAACCACAGCCGGCCTTGTTGGACAGTGCCTATTTTTACTGGGCCTTAGCTTCAGGTATCTTGGGGTGCCTGATCTGAAATTCCTGGGAAGGGGCCTATTTACCCTTGGGATAGCCCTGCTTTCTCTCTACCTTGTGATAATTGGAATAGCTAATGTTTTAAAGGATAGCCTGCTAAGGCTATTGGTCGCTATCCCCATAGGTGCAATCACTTACATAACTATCTGTCGTCTCTTTGGCCCGAGGGAGACCTATCTCTTTTATCATAAACTTATAAAGCGATAAGCGAGGATACTTTACTAAAATGTACATGAGACCTTTGCAAAATTATGGTTCTTTTGAAATTTCTGGTAGCTGAAACGCGTAGGTTTTCAAAAAATACACGCAGGCTAAAGCTTGCGGATGTCAGAGAACAATGCATTCAAAAGAACGCATCCCGAAGGCCAGGGCTACCAGAGAACAAAAAGGGACCATGATTTTGCAGAGGTCTCGGAGAATAATTTTTTGGTTCTATTGCAGAACTTTTTACCATAAATTCAGTTTTACTACAGAACTAATTTCTTGAAAAATCAAAAAAAAGTTCTATATTAGAGCTAAGACCTTGGCTAAATTGTAGTTCTTTGTAAATTTCTGGTAACCGCAACCTGCAGGTTGTGCGGATTTTAGCATGTTTATTGATTTTTTACGCAAGACCTTTAGGTCTTGCGGCTACCGAAAAATTTTTCTAAGAACCTGAAAAATGAAATTGAAAGAGCTGGTCACTTATTTAGAAGAGGTTCACGAAAGAATCAAACTATCTCTTCCTGAAAAACTGAGGCCTCTCTATAAGGACATAGAGTTAAAAAAGGTGAGAG
>CAYTDX010000068.1:0-8236 GCA_964436655.1 uncultured Caldimicrobium sp. | reverse complement strand
GTAAGTATAGCCCCGATAATTCCTGCAATTCCGTGGATTCCGAAGACATCAAGGGCATCATCATAACCAAAGGCGGGTTTCATTTTTGACACAGCAAAGAAAGGCAAAAGAGCACCAAAAATTCCTATAATAATAGCCCCAAGAAGATTGACAAAACCAGCCGCAGGGGTAATGGCCACAAGTCCAGCCACAGCCCCTGAGCAAAAGCCAAGAAGTGTGGCCTTTCCGGTGGTAAAGCGTTCTATTATCATCCAGGTAAGGGCCGCTATGGCAGCGGCGGTATTGGTATTCAGAAAGGCTATCCCAGCAAGGGGATTGGAAGCAATCGCTGATCCGGCGTTAAATCCAAACCACCCGAACCAAAGAAGTCCTGTACCTATGGCTACCAAAGTAAGATTATGGGGTTTAAGTATCGGGACCCTCCTTTTTCCAAGGAATAAGGCCCCTATGAAGGCGGCTATCCCTGCATTTATATGCACAACAGTTCCTCCTGCAAAATCAAGGGCAGAAAGTTTGGCTAAGAAACCTCCACCCCAAACCCAGTGAGCCACTGGCACATAAACTAAACTAAACCATAGAATTGTAAAAAGAATCCAGGCAGAAAATTTCACCCTTTCTATATAAGCTCCACTAATCAAAGCCACCGTGATGGCTGCAAAGGTGAGTTGAAAGCTTATAAACAGGTATTCTGGAATACCTCCATTAAGGCTCTCCATTGTGACTCCATTTAACATAAATTTAGATAAAATTCCTATCACCCCTCCTACATCTCCATTGAAGGCAAGAGTATACCCATAAAGAACCCAAAGGAAGGAGACTATAGCATAAGCCACAAGACACATAACCATGGTATTAACAATATCCTTTTTCTTGGAGAGTCCTCCATAAAAAAGGGCAAGTCCAGGAACTGTCATGAGCATAACAAGAGCGGTTGAAATTAACATCCAAGCTGTATCGCCCGTATCAAGTTTAGAAGTTTGAGCTTCATTCGCTAAAGCAAGACCGAAACTAATTAAAAGGATCAATAAAGATAGTACTCCCCGTTTAATCATAATATTCCCCCTTTCTTAATTTTTGTATTTTAGAGATTAGAAAAAAATTTTGGCTCTTAGACTGCCACTTCGCCTTTTTCTCTTGTTCTTATTCTTATGACCTCTTCAATAGGAGAAATAAAGATTTTACCATCTCCGATTTTTCCAGTGTAGGCGCTTTCAAGAATCGCAGATATTACCCGTTCAACCTGGTCATCCCTGACAACTACCTCGATTTTAATTTTAGGCAAAAAATCCACCTTCAGCTCTTGACCCCTATAAACTTCAAGCTGCCCTTTCTGCTCCCCAAACCCCTTTACTTCTGTAATAGTCATTCCTCCAATTCCCACTTTTACCAAAGCCTCTTTTACCTCATCCAACTTAAAGGGCTTGATAATAGCCGTAATTTTTCTCATCTTTGCCTCCTGTTCCATAAGACTTTATTAAATACTTGTCAAAATTTATGCCCATTTTTGAGAGATATAAAAATCTTTTAAAATTCAAGGTTTAAAAAAACAAGGCTTAATTTTTGAGGAATTTTTTTGTTCTCATGTTAACATTTTTACAAAAATCTTTTAATGAGTCCATTGCAAATTTATAGTTCTTTTTAGGTTTCTGGTAGCCGTGGCCTTTAGGTTGCGAGAGATTCTTACGCAGGCTAAAAGTCTTGGGGTTACCACAAAAAAATAATTTTACAAAGAACTCTTAATTAATTACAAAACTAAAAATTTAAAGCTGAATAAAAGGATGGGCCCTTTTGAAGATTTTGAAATGAAATTAAAAATGGGTTATAGGAATTTTATATTTTTTAATCCGGTAATCAAGCTGTCTCAAGGTTAACCCAAGCAATTTAGCGGCTCTTGACTTTACATAGCCAGTCTTTTCAAGGGTTTTGATAATTTTTTCCCTCTCTGAAACCTCTGAAAAAGAAGTAAGTCGGAGTTCCTTTTCGTAAAGGCCTATATAGTCTGGAAGATCTGAAGGTAGGATTAATCCATCTGAAAGGATTACGAGACGCTCAATCAAATTTTCAAGCTCTCGCACATTTCCAGGCCAGGAGTATTTTTTAAAAAGTTCCACAACCCCTGGTGAAAAAGAAACTTCCTTTTCATATCGCCGATTGAATTTGTAAAGGAAATATTCTGCAAGCAAAGAGATGTCTTCTATTCTTTCTCTTAATGGTGGAAGATGTAAAGTGATAATATTAAGTCTGAAATAGAGATCCTCTCTAAAGCGACCTTTTTTGATTAATTCTTCCAGGGGGCGATTAGTAGCAGTAATGATTCGCACATCAACCTTTATAGGCTCTTCCCTCCCAAGTTTTTCTATCTCTTTTTCTTGGATGACTTTCAAAAGCTTTGGCTGTAAAACTAAAGGGAGATCTCCAATTTCATCAAGAAAAATGGTTCCTCCATCAGCAAGCTCAAATTTTCCTTTTTTAGAGGTGAAAGCCCCTGTGAAGGCTCCTTTTTCATAGCCAAAGAGTTCTGCTTCAAGAAGGGTTTCAGGGATGGCTGCGCAGTTTATACTCACAAAGGGTCCATTTTTTCTTGGACTCAAAAAATGTATAGCCTTAGCTATTAAGCTTTTTCCAGTTCCACTTTCACCAGTAATAAGGACATTGGCCTCAGTTTGAGCAACCTTTCTCACAACCTTTAAAAGATTTTGAATCACCTTGGATTTTCCTATAATTCCTTCCTGGCCAAAGATTTCGTATAGAGATCTAGTTAATATCTTCTTCTCTTCTTCCCAGAATGCCTTCTCCTGAGAGTGTTTTTTATTGATTAAATAGGTGATAGAAATAAAAGTTGCCAAGGTCTGGAGAAGTTCTAATGCCTTTTCTTTAGATTCACCTTCACTAAATTTTTTAAAAACACCAAAAACTCCTAAAACCTGATCAGCTGTTTTTAAAGGAACAGCAAGAAAACTCGTTCCCCTTTCCACTGCATCCTTAAGTCCTAATTTATTGAGATAACCCCTCTCTTCAAGATCTTGAAGTATCACGGGGATTTCATTTTTAAAAACTTTTCCCACCATCCCTTCACCTTTTTTAAAGATGGCCCTCTTAATTTGTTCCTTAGTAAGCCCGAAGGCAGAAATTATTTTTAGAGTCTGAGTCCTGGAATCAAAGAAAGAAATAAAACTATGTCGAATGTCCCAATAGGAATAAAGGATCCTTAAGACTTCTTTTAAAGCTTCTTCAAAAGTGGTAGCCTTTATAAAGGCTTCACCAATTTTTGAGGTTAACATATTCCAATCCCGCTCCTTTAAAGGAGCGGGATATTTACCACTTTAAATAATAGGTAGATACTTATTTATCTCGTATTCCGTCACCCTTATTCTGTAGTCATCCCATTCCATTTTTTTGCTGGTTATAAGCTGGTTAAAGATGTGATCTCCCAGGGCCTCTTTCAGGACCTCACTCTTTTCGGCAAATTCAATGGCCTCAATTAAACTTCCGGGAAGCTCATTAATGCCCAGCTTGACTCTATCAGCGGCACACATATGATAGACATCCTGCTCTATCGGCTCTGGAAGGGGATATTTTTCCTCAATACCTTTAAGGCCAGCCTGAAGCATGGCTGCAAAGGCAAGATAGGGATTGCAGGCTGGATCAGGGCTTCTCAATTCAATACGGGTGGCCTTTTCCTTTCCAGGCTTATACATGGGAATTCTGATAAGGGCAGAGCGATTTCTTCTTGCCCAACAGATATAAACCGGGGCCTCATAACCAGGAACAAGCCTCTTGTAAGAATTTACCCACTGGTTAAGAGCAAGGGTGATCTCCTTAATATGGGTTAGAAGCCCAGCTGTGTATTGCTTAGCCACATCTGATAGGTGATAGGGGTCATTGGGATCAAAAAAGGCGTTTTTGTTACCTATAAAAAGACTCTGGTGGACATGCATCCCACTTCCGTTTACACCAAAAATGGGCTTTGGCATAAAGGTAGCATAAACCCCGTATTTTCTGGCAACTTCCTTCACCGTAACTTTATAGGTCATAACTATATCTGCCATCTCAAGGGCATCAGCATATCTCAGATCAATCTCATGCTGAGAGGGAGCCACCTCGTGATGAGAATATTCAACCCTTATTCCCATGGACTCAAGGGCAAGAATGGTATCCCTTCTCAGGTCTTCCGCTGCATCTAAGGGATAGTCAAAGTATCCACCTTCATCTAATATTTCCGGACACCTGTCTGATTTAAAGTAAAAAAACTCAAGCTCAGGTCCTAAATAAAAGTTGGTAAAACCCATTTTTTTCATCTTTTCTAAGGCCCTCTTCAGGGCATATCTGGGATCTCCCGGATAAGGTGTTCCATCAGGATTGTATATATCACAGAACATTCTGGCAACAGCCTTTTCCTTCGGCCTCCAGGGAAGAAGAGTAAAGGTGGAAGGATCAGGAATAGCTATCATATCGGATTCATCAATCCGGGCAAACCCCTTGATAGAAGACCCGTCAAAGCCCATTCCCTCTTCGAAAGCTGTCTCCAGCTCATCTACATGGACGGCAAAGCTCTTCAACTGCCCCAGAATGTCCACAAACCAGAACCTCACAAATCGGACATCATACTTTTTACAAAGCTCCATCACATCCTTGGAATCCCTCGGCTTTTCCATCATATCTTAACCTCCTATGGCGATTTTTGCTTAGCTTCATTATAACAAAAAACATGCCAATTTGAACCACCTTTTCAAATCCTCCGTTGAACTATTCCGAGACCTTTGCAAAATTCTGGCTTTTTTGATTTTTAGGTAGCCCTGACCTATAGGTTGTGTGTTTTTCTTAAAAAAGATTACCCAGACCTGAAAAAGTGATCAAAGATAAGGGGTTGAAAAAACATTGAACAATTTAACATATTTGTAAATTCAGGGGAAACTTGCACAAATTTGTAAAGATGTTAATCTTTAGACATGGACCTTTTAGAAAGAAAGAATGCAGAGCTCCGTGCCCTCTTTGAGGTAAGCAAGGTCTTAAGCTCCTCTTTTGACATCCATGCCAATCTCTACAGGGCCATGAAAATTCTTTCAGACTATCTTGATCTACGCAGAGGCACCATTACCTTACTTGATCTCAAAACCGGTGAGCTTCGCATTGAGGTTGCCTACGGATTAACCCCCGAACAGATAGCCAAGGGAAGATACAAGATTGGGGAAGGCATTGTGGGCAAGGTAGTTGAAATGGGCGAGCCTATGGTAGTGCCTGATATCGGGAAGGAACCCCTTTTTCTTAATCGCACAGGGGCCCGTATTGAAAAGGATAACATCTCTTTCCTTTGCGTTCCCATCAGGTTTAAACAGGAGGTCTTAGGAGTCCTCTCGGTAGATCGGATCTTTGACGAGAGCATCTCCTTTGAAGAGGATATCAGGGTCCTTGAGATCGTGGCCACACTGATTGCCCAGGTTTTAAAACTCTATCAGGCCTTTTATGAGGAGAAGACCCGTAGAGAGGAGCTCGAGCAGGAATTAAAGGATCGCTTTGCCTTTCAAAACATAATTTACGCCAGCCCTGCGATGAAGGAGATTCTTAAAACCGCCTTAAAGGTAGCTGGAACCAAAGCTACCATCCTTTTAAGGGGGGAGTCTGGAACAGGCAAGGAGTTACTGGCAAAGGCCATTCACTTTTCCTCTCCCCGAGCTGAAAAACCCTTTGTTGCCATTAACTGTGCCGCTATACCTGAGACCCTCCTTGAGGCAGAACTCTTTGGTTTTGAAAAAGGGGCCTTCACCGGGGCCTTTGCCTCTAAAAAGGGCAAATTTGAACTTGCTGACAGCGGGACCCTCTTCTTGGATGAAATAGGGGATCTCCCCCTGGCCCTGCAGGCTAAGATCCTAAGGGTCTTACAGGAACAAAGCTTTGAGAGATTGGGTGGCACAAAGAGCCTCAAGGTAGATGTGCGCATCATTGCTGCCACTCACAGGAATCTTGAGGAAATGGTTAAAGAGGGGCTCTTCCGGGAAGACCTTTACTGGAGACTTAATGTGGTCCCCCTCTTCATACCCCCTCTCAGGGAAAGACCCGAGGACATCCCTCTTTTGATTGACCACTTTCTCAAAAAGTTTAATCTGCTTTACAAAAAGGACCTCAAGATACAGCCCGAGGCTGTAGAAAGACTTCTGAATTACCCCTTTCCCGGAAATGTTAGGGAACTGGAAAACCTCATAGAAAGACTGGTTCTCCTTACAGAAAGAGATTGGATAGAGATAGAGGATGTGGCTAAGGTTTTAAGGCTTAGAGACTACGCAAGCCAGGAGCTTTCCAGTAAAAAGAGAGCGGAAAAAACTGACCAGATCAAAAAAGGTGGTCTTCTAAGTGAGCTTGAAGAGTTAGAAAAAGAGAGAATAATAGCTGTTCTCAAGGCCTGTAATTATAATCAAAGCAAAGCTGCCAGGGAATTGGGACTTACACGCCGGCAACTTAGTTACAGGTTACAAAAATATCTGAAAAATTTCCTCTAATTGGGGAAAAATTCACCATTGACTTTTTCCTCAAACTTAATAATCTCAGTATCATAAAGCAGATGAGATTTTCGTAAAATGTGTTCTTTGCAAAATTGTTTTTTTTATAAAAAAACACGCAACCTACGCGTTGCGGCTACCAGAAACCTAAATTTTGTAAAGGTCTCAATATATGTTTTTAATCGCGATAAAAGGCTTAGACCTATGAAATCCCCAAAAGATAAAAAGTTACAAAGCATTAAACAACTTTCATAGACGGAGGTGCCCTATGGAGGAACTGGCAAGACTTAGCAGGCGAGATTTTCTAAAGATCTGCACCTTAGTTACTGCAACCATGGGTCTTCCCCATAGTTTTGTGGAAAGGGTTGAGGCAGCAGTCAAGGCCCCCAAGAAACCAACGGTTATCTGGCTTAACTTTATGGAGTGCACAGGCTGCACAGAGACCCTTTTGCGTTCCTCCCACCCACCTTTGGGAAGATTTCTGCTTGAAATAGTGAACCTTGAGTATCACGAAACCGTTATGGCTGGGGCTGGAGCCCAGGCGGAAGAGGCCCTGAATAGAGCCATGAAAACTTACAAGGGAGAGTATATATTGGTGGTAGAAGGTGCCGTTTCAACTAAGGATGGAGGCATTTACTGCCAGATTGGAGGAAAACCGGCTATAAAGATCCTTAAAGAGGTGGCCAGTGATGCCAAACTGGTGATTGCCTATGGGACCTGTGCCACCTTTGGAGGGATTCAGGCCGCCTCCCCCAACCCAACCGGTGCGGTAGGTGTATCCGAGGTTATAGGCAGTTCAAAGCTTATTAACATCTCTGGATGCCCACCCAATCCCTATAATCTATTATCCACAGTTGCCTATCTTTTAACCTTTAACAGACCTCCAGAGATGGACGAATACAGAAGGCCAAGGTTTGCTTATGGAAGAAGGATTCATGACCACTGTGAGAGAAGGCCCCACTTTGATGAGGGAAGATTTGCCGAATCCTTTGGAGATGATGGACACAGAAAGGGATATTGCCTTTACAAATTGGGATGTAAGGGGCCGGTTACCTACGCCAACTGTATGACTATCAAGTTCTGTGACATCGGGGCCTGGCCCATTGGGGCAGGTCATCCCTGTCTTGGATGCACAGAGCCTCACTTCTGGGATAGGATGACCCCCTTTTATGAACATCTTCCCAAGGTGACCATCCCGGCAGGAGAGGGGATTGTCGCCGATGCTGAAAAGATTGGCTCTTATGCCGTTACGGGAGCAGGCATTGCTATAGGAGTCCATGCCGCAGCCGGACTGATTAAGAGGTGGGTAAAGGGCAAAAGGACTTCTGAAACCTCAATAGAAACCGAAGAAAAGGAGGGCTAAAGGATGGCTAAAAGGATAACCATTGACCCTATTACGCGCATTGAGGGACACCTTAGAATTGATGTAGAGGTTGAGGGAGGAAAGGTTAACAACGCCTGGGCCTCAGCCCAGATGTGGAGAGGAATTGAGGTTATATTAAAGGGGAGGGATCCGAAGGATGCCTGGATGTTTACCCAGAGATTTTGTGGAGTATGCACCACAGTGCATGCCATTGCCTCAGTAAGGGCCGTTGAAAATGCCCTCAACATGGAAATTCCCCTGAATGCCCAGTATGTGAGGAATCTCATTCTCTGTGCCCACGGAATGCACGATCATATTGTGCACTTTTATCATCTTTCTGCCCTTGACTGGGTAGATGTGACCTCCGCTCTCAAGGCCG
>CAYTDX010000067.1:0-8266 GCA_964436655.1 uncultured Caldimicrobium sp. | reverse complement strand
TCGCAGGCTAAAGCCAGTAGCTAACAAAACCATCATCATAACATATTTTTTTGAAAAACCCCACAGGGGCTTGACAAATGAGATTTTGGGAGGATTATTTAGGATTTAAAAAGGAGGAAGGCTCAGAAATGGGGTTTATGGTAAAGATAAAGCCTGCCAATCGCACCTGGGGTGTGGAATATGCTATTCGGGATATCGTTGAGACCTCCAAAGAGGCCTTAAAGAAAGGGAAAGAGCTTATCTATCTGAACATAGGGGACCCTGTTAAGTATGGTTTTTCTACCCCCCGGAATCTCATTGAGGCAGCCTACAAGGCCATGCTCAAGAACCAGAATTCCTATTCAGACTCTGTGGGAATTCCGGAGGCCCTGAGTGCTATCCAGAACTATGCCCAAAAAAAGGGGATCAAACCCGTTGATATATTCATCTCCCAGGGAGCAAGCGAGGCCATAGAATTTGCCATAGCCTCCTTAGCTGATCCCGGGGAAAACATCATCCTACCTTGCCCCTGTTATCCCCTTTATCAAGCTATAACCTCAAAACTGGGGATTGAACCGAGATTTTATTATCTTGATGAGGAAAACAACTGGGAGCCTGATCTTAACTCCTTAGAAGATTCCATTGATGAGAAGACCAGGGCTATAGTAATTATTAATCCCAACAATCCAACAGGGTCTATCTATTCAAAAAAGATCCTCCTTGAGATCCTTGAGGTTGCCCGAAGACACAGTCTTGTTATCCTCTCAGATGAGATTTATGATCAGTTTATACTTGATAGCGGGATTGAGCACATCTCGATTGCCTCACTGGCAGAAGATGTTCCGATTGTGACCTTTAACGGTCTTTCCAAGTGTTATTTTGCACCGGGCTGGAGGGTAGGTTGGGGGATAGTCTCTGGCCCAAGAGAGATCCTTGAAGATTACATTGAGGCCATGCATAAGCTTGCCAGATCAAGACTTTGCGCACCTCACCCCCTGCAGTATGCCATCCCTGAAGCCCTGAACCATGAAAATGGTTACATCCAAAAGATCCTTCCAGAACTTAAGAAAAGAAGGGATCTAATGGTAGATGGCCTGAATAACATACCAGGTATCAGGTGTATCAGGCCCCAAGGGGCCTTTTATGCCTTTCCAAGCCTTGAATTGCCAGAAATCTCTGACCTTGACTTTACCAAACAGCTCATCTTAGATGAGGGTGTGGTGGTTGTGCATGGAAGTGGTTTTGGACAGAAACCCGGAACCAAACACTTTCGTATTATCTTTTTACCGGAGGAAAAGGTCTTAGAAGAGGCTTTAACAAGAATAGAACGCTTTGTGAAAAAGATCAATTATAGATGAGAATCCCCTCGGTTCACGAACTGAAGGAAAGATTAGCCAGATTACTCCCCGGGAAACCCTTTACTTTTTTTACAGAACCAGCCAGAAGGGTTGCTCAGGTCCTCAGGGAGAAAAAACTCAAAGAGGGCCCTTTTACCATCACAGATAGGGAGCTCGAGAACCTTCTTTTGAAGGCCTATGAAGAGTATCACAGGCCTCATCTAAGGCGGGTGATCAATGCAACAGGAGTTATTGTTCACACCAATCTTGGGAGGGCCCCTCTCCCCGTAGAGGCCTTAAATCGCATGGTAGAGGTTGGGGCCTTCTATTCTAACTTAGAATACAATCTTGAGGAAGGAAAAAGGGGAAGTCGTTACGAGCATGTGGAGGGTCTCCTCAAGGAGTTAACCCATGCTGAAGGAGCCTTAGTGGTTAATAACAATGCCAGTGCGGTGCTTATTTCCTTAAACACCCTTGCTGAAGGAAAAGAGGTTATAGTCTCCCGGGGTGAGCTTGTTGAAATCGGAGGATCCTTCAGGATCCCTGAGGTGATGAAGTGGGCTGGATGCCTGCTAAGAGAGGTCGGCACCACTAATAAGACCCATCTCCATGATTACGAAAGAGCTATCAATGAAAATACCGCACTTCTTTTAAAGGTTCATAAAAGCAATTATGCCATAGTGGGTTTTACCAAGGAGGTTAGCACCGAAGAGCTTGTCTCCCTTGGAAGAAAAAGAGGACTACCTGTAATGGAGGATCTCGGGAGTGGATGTCTCGTAGATTTTTCCAGATATGGACTTAGGAAAGAGCCTACTGTTCAAGAGGTCCTGAAGGCCGGGGCGGATGTGGTCACCTTTTCCGGAGATAAACTCTTAGGCGGGCCTCAGGCAGGCATAATCCTCGGAAGAAAGGAGCTCATTGAAAGGATTCGTAAAAATCCTCTGAACCGGGCTATCCGCATAGATAAGCTCACCTTATCGGCCTTAGAGGCAGTTCTTAACCTTTACAGGGATGAGGAACTGGCAATAAGCAGTATCCCCGTCCTTCAGATGATTTTTTCTAAGCCCGCTGAGCTTAAAAAGAAGGCTCAGAGACTTTTAAAAAGGATATCTCCTCTGGGACTTCCCATTGAGGAGGTAAAAATTGTCCCCACCATTGCCAAAACCGGGGGAGGTGCCCTCCCTCTCCTGGATCTCCCCTCCTACGGGGTTGCCATAAGGATCAAAGGGTTTTCTCCTCAGGCCCTTCAGGAGAGATTGAGAAAAACCGAACCACCTGTTATTGCCATAGCAGAGGGAGACTTCCTGATCTTTGATGTAAAATGCCTCTTTGAACAAGATTTAAAAGAGATTCCAGAGATCTTAAAACAAATCAAGGATGAGCTTGGTTCCACCCCTTAGAGCTGAAAGGCTCACTCAGCTTCTATCTAATTATCTTTCAAAGAGATTTGCTCTCCCCCTTCGGGAGGAGGCCATCCCCTTTAGAGAGACCACAGAAGATCTCCTGAAAAGGGGAAAAGAGGCCCTTTCCACCCTCTACATAGAGAGAATTTTATTGGAAAACTATAGTGCTAACCTCTATTCAGAAGGGCTTCTTAAGATGCTTCTTTCTGTGGCTGCTCTCCCGGGTTATGTCTTTAATTTTAAAAGGTCCTTTCCCAAAGGGTATCCCTTTTTCAGCCTCTCTAAAGGGCTTTATTTTTATCCCCTTCTCTTTGGGAATATAAAGGAGCTCTTTATTGAGCTCTGGAAGAAAAAAAAGGCCTTTAGATCCCTTTATGTGGAATTGACAGAGGATTACTCTCTTTCCGGGCTTTTCCCTCAGCTGGAATTTGTCTCCTCCCTTGCCTTTACGAGATTCAATCGCAAGGCAAGAGAGGCCTTAAAGGAGATCTGGGAGCTCTGGCAGGAGGGAAGGGCAAAGGCCTGGATGACCCTTTTCAAAAAGCCTTCTTCTCTATTACTGGTGTCTGATAAACCCCTTTCTGAGGAATTCCTGACCTCTCTGGGCAAGGCCGATTTCAAAGGGGGCTCTTTGAATTATTATCTCCTTCAAAAGGCAAGGCCTGTAGAGGTAATATCTCAGATAAAGGGACTGCCCGGGACCTTTGGAGTAGTCACTTCAGAGAAATGGAGGGAAGACCCCTTTAGCAGATTCAATCCCCTGCTTCTTGGATTTTCAGCCTATGAACACGCTAAAAGGGCCGGCCTTAAGGCCCATCTCTTAGATGGTTTTACCCTGCATGTCCTTGCAGACCTTTACTACGAGTGGGAGGATCTGGGTAGCGCCCTTGAGGTTTACGAGCTTGCCAAGACCTTTACCCTTCAGCCCATTGAGCTTGCCTTGAGTGAGGCATCCATATATTATGCCCTCTCTGAGCTTGAAGGAGCTGTAAAAATCCTTAAAGGAAAGCTCTGCGGTTGCCTGAAGGAGGATCCCCGTATTCATTATAATTTGGGTATAATTTATAAAGAAAAGGGAGACCCTGAGAAGGCTGAATATCACCTCTATAAGGCCTATCTCCTGGATCAGGAAAATCCCCTCTACAGGAAGGATTTGCTCAGGTTTCTCTGGGATAGGGGGAGAACCCAGGAAATGGAAGAAATCCTGGCCAAGGTTAAGAACCTTACAAAGGATGACCAGGTCTTTCTGGGGAAACTCGCCTTTTTGAGGCGGGATTATGCTGAGGCCCTTTCTTATCTGAAAGAGGTCATTGATTCACCTGAAAGGGATGGAGAGGCCCTCTACTTTCTGGCCTGGCTTTATTTGTATTACCAGAGAGACCCCTCTGCCTCGGAGATCCTTTTAAAGGAGGCAAAGGACAGGCTCTCCCCGAGGTCTTATGAGAAATTAATAGAGGAATTCGGGCTTCCTAAGTGAGATTAACAGTCCTTGGTTCAGGCACGGGCTGGATTGATCTTAAAAGGTCTTCACCTGGATATCTTTTATCCCTTGAAAATTTTCACCTTCTCCTTGATATAGGCCCAGGCTCTCTTCGGCAGCTCCTTAAGGCTGGCCTTAGCCTCAATGATATCTCAGCCCTCTTTATCTCCCATTTTCACCCGGATCATACTGCGGATCTTATCCCCTTTTTCTTTGCTACAAGATATAACCTTGGCTACACGAGAAAGGAGCCCTTTACCTTATATACCCATAAAAACTTTACCCATCTTTACGAGGGCTTGAAACAGGCCTTCGGGCACTGGGTCTGCCCACCAGAGGGGCTCTTGAAGCTTTATTTAGTGACCCAAGAGGAATTCACAGAATTTGAAATAGGGCCCTTTAAGGCAAGAACCGTTGGGGTAAGGCACAATCCTGAGTCCTTAGCGATAAGACTTGAATTTTCTGGAAAGAGCCTTATTTATTCAGGTGATACCGGCTTTTCCGATGAGTTGATAGAGTTATCCAAAGGAGGAGACCTGCTTATTCTTGAATGTGCTAATCCTGTTGGTGTGTCAGGGGATTTTCATCTCGGCCCAGAGGAGATAGCCGAGATCTCAGCTAAGGCTAACCCCAAAAAATTGCTTTTATCACACTTTTATCCCCATAGTGAGAGGGTCCCCCTTGAGATTATTGAAAAGAGATTTTCTGGTAAAGTAATACTGGCCAGAGACCTTTTGACCCTTGAGATTTGAGGAGGAGGATGATGGAGGGAGTTGACCCAAAGGTTTTGCAAAGACTTAAAGAAAGGGTTCAGAAAGAGCTTGCCCAAAGAGAGATAGAGTCTCTTGAGTTCTGGCTTCAGGAGATCTCAAAGGTCTACCAAAAGAAGCATGCAACCTTAGAGGAGCTGAGAAGTGATCTAAGACTTTTTATAGACAAGATGAAAAATCGTTTGGAGATCCTTAAAACAAAAGGCTATTGAGGTGTTGAGGATGAAGTATCTGAGCACAAGGGGAAAGATGCCAGAAATATCTTTCATTGAGACGGTCTTTGAAGGGCTTGCCCCAGATGGAGGGCTTATTATACCAGAGAGAATACCTGTGCTTTCAAAGGAGCAAAAGGAGCACTGGAAAAACCTAAGTTACTGTGAGCTTGCCTATGAGGTCTTTAGATTATTTGCTCCGGAGATACCTGATGAGGCTCTGAAGGACCTGATTAAAAGGAGCTATTCCACCTTTCGGCATCCCGAGATTACCCCGGTTGTAAAGGCAGGCAGGGTCTACATCCTTGAGCTTTTCCACGGGCCAACCTTTGCCTTTAAGGATGTAGCCTTGCAGTTTTTGGGAAATCTCTTTGAATATCTTCTCAAAAGAGAGGATCGGAAGATTAACATCCTTGGTGCTACCTCTGGAGATACTGGGGCAGCAGCTATTTATGGGGTGAGAGGTAAGGAGAGAATTGCTATTTTTATCCTCCATCCCTATCAGAGGGTCTCTCCCATTCAGGCCCTGATGATGACAACTGTTCTTGATCCTAATGTCCACAATCTTGCCATTGTGGGCTCCTTTGATGACTGTCAGAGTATCGTTAAAGCGTTATTCATGGATATTCCCTTTAAGAGAAAGTATAACCTTACAGCTATCAATTCTATAAATTTTGCTCGCATCCTTGCCCAGGTAGTATATTATTTCTATGCCTACTTCAGGGTTTGTGAATGGACCGGAAAGGAGGAAGTGCGTTTTTCCGTTCCCACAGGTAATTTTGGGGATATCTTTGCAGGGTATCTTGCCAAAAGAATGCTTGGAGAGGGTATAGAAAGATTGGTCCTTGCAACCAATGAAAATGATATCCTTTCCCGATTTGTAAATTTTGGGGATTATTCGGTGAGAGAGGTAGTCCCAACTATCAGCCCTGCCATGGACATCCAGGTTGCCAGTAACTTTGAAAGATACCTCTACTATCTTTATGGAGAGGATGCCCAGAGAACCTCTCAAGCCATGCAGGAGTTCAATCGCGCAAAGAGGCTTCTTTTTTCTGAAGATGAGATTAAAAGGGCCCAAAGGGACTTTCTTTCTCTTTCGGTTAGTCAGGAGGAGACCTTGCAAACCATAAGGGATTTCTATGCCGAAACAGGCTATCTCCTTGATCCTCATACAGCCATCGGTGTGAAGGCAGGGCTCTCCTTTATAGAGGAAAGGCCCATGATCTGTCTTGCCACAGCTCATCCTGCCAAATTTCCAGAGGTAGTAAGTAGGGCCCTTGGGCAGGATTTTCCTCTTCCTGAGGAGATTGAGAGATTAAAATCCCAACCTCAGAGATTTGAAGTCCTTGAAGGGGATGTTAAATTAGTCAGGGCCTACCTTGAAAGATTGGCTATAACTTAAAACTTGCCATAATCTGGTTGATATTATCCACTAATGCTATTAGATTTCTAACCTGAGAGGACTGAAGATCAAGTAGTTCTCTAATCCTCTGGGAGGAGTCATAATTTTTCTGGGCATCCTCAGCCATGAATCTGGTAGTATCTCTGGTTTGCTCTATCTGTTCCGCAATGGTTCGTATGGCGATGCTTTGTTCTTCAACCGCAGAAGCAATGGTAGTAGCTACATCATTTATTCTATTGATTATTTCTCCGATTTCATCGGTTTCTTTTACGAACCTTTGGGTTTCCCGTTGAATTCTTTCTATCTTTTCTGTGACCTCAAAGGTGGCATCAGAAACCTTTTTGGCAAGGTCCTTTACCTCACCGGCTACCACAGCAAATCCTTTACCAGCCTCTCCAGCCCTTGCTGCCTCAATACTTGCATTTAGGGCAAGAAATTTGGTTTGTTCAGCAATGTTAGAAATGAGATCAATGACCGCAGATATTTCCTGTGATAGGGCATTCAATTCTTGTATGGCCTCTTTAGTGGAGGTGGCTTTAGAGACTGCTTCTTTTGAAATCTGAGAAGCCAGATGGGTATTATGACTGATCTCTTCAATAGCTCTGGTTATCTCACTTGTTGAGGTTGCACTATCCTCAATGGTCATACTAATAAGACTTGCCTGTTCAAGGAGATGTTGAGACCTTTGAGCGGAATCTTCCGTTGTCTCAAGGACCTCTCTTTGAAATTGGCCAAACTCTCGAGTAAAATTCTGAACCTCCTTAACCTCTTTACGCAAAGTCCCAAGGATGTTTCTTAAGTTGTCTCTGATTTTATTTAAAGAGATCTGTATTTTACCAAATTCATCCTTTCTCTCTGAGGTTATGTGAGTAGATAGGTCTCCACTTGCTACCTTCTCTGAAAAGTTTTCTATCTCAGAGAGATTTTCCTTGATGGTCCTCTCAAGGGTCCGGATAACTAAAAATAAGAAAAGGGCTATGGGAATTAAAAATCCGAAATATGCTATTTGAAATACCATTTTAGATTTTCTAAACTCTCTTTTTGCAGACTCTAATTTTTTGCTGTATTCTTTGACAAGATTTTCTAATCCATCCCAGAGAAAAACCTTTGAGTATTTTTGGAATTCATTGTAGTAGGAAAGAGTTTCATCTATATTCTTGGTATCTTTCATTTTAGAGACAACGACATTCATTTTTTCCCCAAGGGCTATAACTTCTTGAAGATCAGTTGCCCCTTTTATTTCTTTAAGAAGCTCAGGACTTTTATCAATTGAGATAGATTCCAGGTCTTCATTTAAAAGGGAGGTAAGGAAGTTTACCTTCCATCTTAAGTGCTCAGCCCTTATCCTTTCCAGTTTGCGAAGATTCTCTTCATAAAGAGAGACCTTCTTCTGGAGATTAAAGAGTAGGTATTCCTGAATGAGATAAAAAATTCCCCCTGTGGTCATAATAAAAATTACCAGGCCAAGGATAGCTAAGCTTATTTTTCTTGCAAAAGTAAGGTTCTTAAGCATTTTATCCTCTCCAAAATTTTTGTATTTGATGAGACCTTTGCAAAATTATGGCTCTTTTTAGGTTTCAGGTAGCTGCAACGCGTAGGTTGCGTGTTTTTTTGAATTTTCATTGATTTTTTTTGCAGGCTAAAGGTCTAACGGCTACCTCAAAAAACAATTTTGTAAAGAAC
>CAYTDX010000066.1:0-8370 GCA_964436655.1 uncultured Caldimicrobium sp. | reverse complement strand
CTCCGGGATCGGCATCCGGGCCAGGTGCCAGGACCACCCTTCGTCGAACCAGAGGGAGGGGACAGGCAGGCGGTTCAGGTAGATGGCGGTCAGGAGAAGTCCCCATGCGATCAGCATCCCGGTTCAACCTCGATCGCCGCGGGCGGTGGATCTCATGGGCACACCTCGCGGATATCCCCAGGGGTCGGCAAAGGCCGATCCATGGCCGATGACCCCGTTGAAGGCGACTCCCCGAGGATCGAGTGTAATCGCGCGGCCTTCCCCTGCCAAGCCATTTCATCGAATCGACGCCCGGGGCTATGATTGAGGAGAAGGGCCAGCCCAGGGGTGAGCCCTGAAGATCCGGTAACGGGGGAGCGCGGAGGTCCCATGCACGTTGTGATTCAGATCCCGGCCTATAACGAAGCGGAGACCATCGGCGGGGTGATTCGGGAGATCCCGCGGGGGATCCCCGGGGTGGAACGGATCACGGTCCTGGTGGTGGATGATGGCTCGACCGATGGGACGGGGGAGATCGCCCGCGCCGCGGGAGCGGACATCATCGTGCGGCACCGGCGGAATCGGGGGCTGGCGGCCGCCTTTCAGACCGGGTTTGACACCGCCCTGCGCCTGGGGGCGGACATCATCGTCAACTCCCGGCGCTGATCGCCCCCATCCTGCGGGGGGAAGCGGACATCGTCATCGGCGACCGGCAGGTCATGCGTCTGGCGCACTTCCCATGGCATAAGCGGGCCCTATCGGCCCTGGGCTCTGCCGTTGTGCGCTGGGCCTCGGGGCTGGAGGTTCCGGACGCCCCGAGCGGCTTTCGGGCCTACACCCGGGAGGCGGCGCTCCGGCTGGTCGTATTGACGGACTTCTCCTACACGGTCGAACATCTCATCCAGGCCGGCAAGCGGCGCCTGGCCGTGACCCATGTTCCCATCCGCGCCCGTCCCACCCCCCGGCCCTCCCGGCTTCACCAGGGCCTGTGGGACTTCATCAAGCGGCAGGGGGCGACCATCGTGCGGGTCTATGCCAGCTACGAGCCGTTGAAGGCCTTTTTCTATCTTTCCCTTCCCTTCTGGATCGTCGGGCTGCTCCTCTTCGCCCGGCTGGCGTGGTTTTTCATCACCGAGGGCTTCGCCCTGCGGGGCCATCTGCAATCCCTGATCGTCGCCACCCTCGCCCTCATCCTGGCCCTCCTGATCTTCCTGTTCGGCCTCCTGGCCGACCGCATCGGCGACAACCGCCGGCTCCTCGAGGAACTCTTGTATCGCTTGAGGGAGCTGGAGGAGCGACTTTGAGAATAACAAACTTATTGATCGACCAATTGATCCAAAATATTAAAGGCCCAGGAGAGCAATGAAGCTCACCTGGGCCTTTAATTTACTAACGTTCAACGATTGAACGCATTGTAAACGAGCAACCAGTCAACATAAGAAGGATCTGACACTTTATTCTGATTCACCACACAGGCAATAGGTTGACCGGATGGTGCAGTAATTGTGGCTGATCCGTTAAATCCATTGGGTAATCCAGACACGTTCGGTTGATAAAAGACGATCGTTCCATTGGGCGGAACTGGTGTGGGCGAGGTCTGAACATATGAATTAGAGTAAGTGACCTGGATATTCGTTGGATTATCGCCGACATTTTGACAAGTGATACTCGTACTAAATCCATAATAGTTCTTCAAGACAATCGGCGCAAAAGCTTCTGATGTGGCATTCGCAATCCCCAAATATGATCCTGCTCGCCGCTGAGAGCTTCCTTCATTAATCAATGCAATAATCGGGACAGTGCTTTCCACCTTCGCTGAACCAATCCATCCCATGGGCAATGGTTCATTAGGAGTATACAGCAACACCGAACTATAACCCGGAATGGTTCGGGTTACAACTAATGAGGTTGAGTACGTGACCGTGATCACGCCAGTAGCTGCCTGAGTGTTTTGAATAGTTAATGCCGTGTTAAATCCATAGTAAGATTTCATCAGAACCGGAGCATATATCTTTGATGCGCCGGATGGAACAGCATCATATGCATATTGTTCGCCACTCGAACTCCAAATATTGACTACAGCTGCCACAGGTCCATCTGCCAGAATTCGACCCGAGTAGGCTCCATTCGGAATAGAGATCGTTGACAAATCAAACGATTTGCTGGCACCAGGAGCCAGTCCTGTAATTGTCGGCGTAGTAATTGGAGTTGAGCTGCCCAGGGGATAAATTTCCATGGTCACAGTTATCACAGATGAGGAAGCATTCTGAACGGTTGCATTTGATGTATATCCATAATAATTTTTATATAAACCAGGAACAAATAATGTTGAGGCTACGTTGCTGGAATCAAATCCTTCATAAGAAGCAGCATTGCCACTGGAAGAGGTTGTATTCGCAATGGCGACCACAGGCTGATCACATGATACCTGGGCCGCATAGGCTCCACTTGCAATCGGCAATCCACCAACATAAACAAAATAACTTCCGTTCGCCGGTATGGGTATTGTTGAGCTCGTATAGACAACATTCCCGGATTGATCATATATCGAGAAAACACAATTTGCCGGTGAGGATGACATATTCTGAATTGTAAATCCTGAATTGTATCCACTACCAGGTCCAGGAACCTGTGCGAACACATTATTTGCCACAAATGCTAACAGCAATATACAAGAGATTATCATAGTCGCAACAATATTTCTCTTAATCATGGTAAACCCCCTCGAAATTTAAATTTTTGAATTATATTTATGGGGCTGCCTTGCAAGCTTACTTTGAAATCCTACACCTTAAATTCTACCTCCTGGCTCAAGGCAAGTCAATACTACTACAGGAGGATCCTCCGGTCCCTCTTCCGAGTAATCGCCGGTCATTCTCAATCGTTAGATGCCACTTCCTTGCAAATCTGCCCATATAGCTGCAATGCCTCCACAATCCCCATCATGGTTCCCACATCGATGTATCTTCCATCATGAAACGGGAGTCCTTTTATGGAAAGACCTTCTTTTAAGCTCATATCTATTATATTTCCAAACGTAAATTCTTCATGATGATTCCGATATAGGCCACAAACATGATTGATAAATTCACTAAATCGTTCTCCCCAGCAAGCAATTCCCCAGCACCAATGGGAGGTAGAGAAAGCAGGTTTATCTACGTGATAAATAACGTTGTATTCGTCATCAATTAATACAACTCCGTATTTACTAGGATCAGAAACGGGAAATAAACCAAGAACAAGATCACTATTTGTATCGATATAGAAATCTATTAGCCTAGAAAACGCATCGGTTGGTTCAAATATTGTGTCCGGCATGCCCATTACAACAATCTCATTTCGAATCCATGGAATCAGACCACACAATGCGTCTCCCATCCCTCGCGGTTTGTCCTGATATATATATGCTATACTTATCCCCAGCCATTTTCCGCTTTGATAATATTTAATTAAATTCGATTTATTTGAATTTATTATCATGAATATTTTTCTAATTCCCGATTTTATCATTCTTTCTATAAGATACTGACTAACAGGCTTGGGTTTTCCATGATAAAATCCGATCGGGAACATCTCTTTCTCTATCGAATAAGGACTAAGACGTTCTCCAAGGCCAGCAGCAGGAATCACCCCTATGACGTCCATATTTCCTCCTATCTCCGTATTTTTATCTCCCCTACATCAATAATCCCTGTCCGAGTAACCTCTATCTCCTCAATTAAATATGAAAAAACAGGATTCCATGCGATTATTGCATATCTACCTGGCTTAATATTCATGAACAAGAAAACCCCATTATCATAAATTATTGCTCTTTTTGCATTATTAATGTCCATCCCATATATTTTATCGTTGCTCGTTTTACCAATGTTTTCTGCAAGTAATAAATCGAAATCGCCACTCATTGATAAAACTCGACCAACAACATGAGCATTTCCGGGAATCGGGGTCGGAATTTGAATAAATTCTCTATCACGGGCAGCAGCTTTCAAATCAGAGATAGGGCTACTCCGATCCCAGGCAGGACGAGCGCATGCCCAGGAAAGCGCATATACATATATAATTATGAGAACGAAAACAATGTGATTATTCTTCATCGTCATCGATATCACTGGTATAACTTCGCAAAACCGGTTATAATCGAACCCCTTTTTATGAAATCTACAAAATAAAATATCGGAGAAACCATTATTCGAGCTATCAGCGAGCCAAATATTGATAAAAGAAAGTAAGTTATAAATTTTCTGCCCACCACGTCCTCTAACCAGAAACGCAGGCTGAGCAAAAAGGCAATATATGATCCACCCAAACATCTCCACTCACAAACACGTAAACCGAATCGACCCAGCATGGATTCCATTAGCTCCATAGATGGATAATACAGATGACGCGGCAACTCCCAACCCATCCAGTATTTACCCATCAAATTTAACTCCCAGCTGTTCAGATTCGGAATACTAAAAACAAACAATCCACCCGGCTTGAGAAGACGTGATATCACTTTCAGATTCTCCATGGGAAAATGAAGGTGTTCAAAAACATTCCACATGGTAATAACATCATAATATCTTTCTGGCAAATTTAATGTCAGTAAATCGCCAATATGTATTTTAAAATCAAATCTCTCTTGAGCATATCGCGCGGCCTCAGGGTTTGGTTCAACACCTTCAACCTCCCAATTTCCAGAACGTACCATCTCATACATAAAATTTCCAGTAGCGCAGCCGACATCTAACAAGCGCCCACCAGCACAATAGCGCTCAATGGCACGCCGCCTTTTCCACATCCCATAACGCCGATCTATTTTTTTCAAGAAAAACGGTTCATCATCTATAGCGATCGAATAAGGATCGTACTCAGGCGGATAATAAAACATTATTGTTTGGGCCGTCGGACGCGGATTTTGACGTAATAATCCGCAATCTACGCAGCGCACTATACGAAAACATCCTGGCAGGCCCAGAAGACGATCAGGACCCTCTAGTATAACATGGAATTGGGTGCTTCCACAAAAATCACAAGACGTGAATTCAAATTCGGGCTGAGAAGTCATAATCCCCCCTAACCGTGCGAGATACAAGTATACTTCTGATAATATCCTTCATAGGCCCCAATAACAAATTTTAACATTGGTCTCCACCCATTTTTTATACCCTCACGCAACGCGATATAACTCAAATGGACAAATGCCGATAAAAATGAACCATGATAGCGATAAAAACGACCTCCACTTCGTCCCCAAATACGCCAGAAATCTAAAGTTCTCTTGGTAGCTCCAATTGTGCGAGATACCTTGTGATATAACCGGGCCGATGGAACATAGCGAATGATATATCCTGCCTCACGAACCCTTATTGAGTAATCCCAATCATCATAGAAAAAGAAATATCCTTCGTCGAACAATCCAACTCGTTCGAACACACTTCTGGAAATCAGAAGAGCACATGTTGGAGCATATTCCAAATTTCGGGGAATATTATATTCAGGACCATCCATGCAATTTAATCCGATCATAACAATGGATGGCGGAAAACATCGATAACGAGCTCCAACAGACCATATCCGAAGGCGATCATTGTAATACAAAATTTTAGGCATTAAAATCCCAAATCTTGGGTTTTTAATTGCCTCGTTGAGCAAATTAATCAGTGTGTCTCCCTCAACAACCGTATCGTTATTCAATATAAAAATATAATCAGAACCGCACTCTAAGGCAGGAACAATTCCTGCGTTAAATCCACCCGCAACACCCAGATTGCGCCCCGTTTGAATAATTCGCACAGACGGAAATTCCTCCGTTACCCGTTTAACAGTTTCATCTTCTGATCCATTATCGACAAGCCAAATCAACAAATTTGGATAATTAGATTCGGTCAATGAATTCAGACATTCAATCGTATCGCTACAATTATTATACGCCAGAATAACGGCAGAGACCATTGGTTCCTTCATCCCGCACCTCAAGGATGAAAAATATATCGCAATCCATCAGCTGCTCCCTGACACCATGCCAGCTTATGCATGAAGACTAACGGCACACAATATCCATATCGCCACAAACCTGGTGTATACATATAAATCTGGAAAGTTCTTACAAGAGCAATCAAAGGGGATCCTAACACCCAAAACCATGCCCAGTGCATCCAGAAGGATCCTCGGTAAACATCAGCATAACGTAAACGATTTATAATAGAGTATGCCCCATTAAGACGCGCATGATGCAAAAATTGATGCAAATTAACTCTATTTGGTTCATGGTAAACAACGGATTTCGGCTCAAAGAATAATTTCCATCCCTGCTTTCTTAGACGCAATGTGAAATCCAGATCTTCCGTAGCCCACAAACGTGAATCAAATCCACCGCTTGATCTCCACGCTTCATATGGAACAAGCAAGCTAAAACTGGCCAAGAAATTTCTCTCCTCAAAACGATTTGTGTTAATATATTCGTGAAATCGAGCAATCTGCTCGCAAGTTCTGATAAAACCAGAAGAATATGGTAACATTGCCCCACTAATCGCACCTGCATCCGGATGGGCTTTCCACGCTTCAATCAAAGCCTTCAACCAACCTGGTTGAGGTATGCAGTCCGCATCCAGAAAGATGAAAACATCAGCTTGTGAGCGCGCTGCACCCAAATTGCGTGCCTCTCCCGGGAAAACCGGATGGGGTGTCATGAGCACATTGACTAACGGGTGAGAGGGGATCTTCCGATAGCGATCTTGCCCTACCACCCATATTGTTAATTCTCCTTCAGCCTGATTCAATACTGCTTCGACTACTTTATCGATAATTGGACTGTTTAAGTTCGGTATTATTACAGAAATACGCATTTTAAAAAATCTTCTTTAACTGATTGGAAGAATGATCATTTATTATCTCATAATACATATTCATATACGAATCAATTATCTTATTCCATTCAAAAAAAGAATGAACTGCGCTCCGTGCTCGAGGACGCAAGTCTTCTAACAACGATGGATGGATCAAACAACTTCTCAAAAAATTAACCCATACCTCAGCGTCTCCTGGAACAAGCAGATAGCCGCTTTCGCCCTCGATTACTGCATCTTGGATTCCATCTATTCGAGCTGCAATAACCGGTAAACCATAGGCAGCTGCCTCGAGGGCTACTATCCCAAATCCCTCCATATCATATCGTTGAGGAATATTAGGCATAATAAAAGCATCTGCACCCGAATATAACCAACTTAGATGCTTATCATCAACCAATCCAAGCAAATAAACATGGTTCGTTAGATTGAAACGACGAATGATCTTATGTATATATTGAAATTCAGGACCAGTTCCAACAATTAAATAGATAAATCCATTTATTATATCCCGCAATCGTGGCAGAACTTGCTCGCAAAACCAGGCTACACCCTTTCGAGCTACCAGACGCCCGACGGTTAGCCATATTTGACGATTTGCGAGCGGCTTCTTCAGCCAGTTTTCAATATACCTGCGAGCCAGATCCCGCTCCGGAACTTGTGATGGCATATCAATGCCTGGATGAATCACGCGACACCGCTCTGGTTCTAACCCCATCTCCAGCGCTTTTGAGTAAACTGCGCGGCTGATGCAAACAATTCGATGGAACCGGGGCAACAACCGAGAGATCAAAAGACGATAAGCAGGAAAATCAAAAACAAGATCAAGACCATGGACATTGACCACGATCGGTAGATGATAGAAGCGTCCCAAAAACCAAACAACTGGACCAACCACCGGATCACCCGCATGTAATACATCTGCTTTTCTTGCTAGATATAATCCACGTCCTAAAGCATACATTAAAAACCATGGCAGTCCAATTCTTGATCCACTCCATGAAATCACAAAAACTTGAGCTCTTTTACTAATATTATTGACAAATTGGTAACTTAAACGCTCCATCCCACCTACAGATGGTGGATACTTTCTTGTGATAAATAGTATACGCAAATGCCTGTTCATAGAATATGAAATCCGCTTATTAATCTTGAATAATTCGATAAATCCTGAACCGAAAATCGAACCGCCAGATCACCGGCGGGAAACGCAAGGATTGGCCAATAAGACTGGAACGCCAGCGAAGCTCCTCTACAAGATGCCCTGGAAAGGACCCTGGCCACCAAGCTTCCGGATCATGCTGAGCCAGAACATACACGGGTCTCCCTTGGCTCCACCAGTGATCCAGTGCCTCCTCCAGGAGCTTCCCATCGATCTCCCGATTTAACAGAAGGGCATCCCGTGCCCAGAAGGACCACAGTGGAGCTGCAAACCAGCCCACCACAGCATCCCCCTGCAGCGGTTCAAACAGGACCACTGCATCCGCCGGGATCTGACGTTCCAACCGCTGGATAAAATCCCACGTCCCGCGGCCCTCCTGCCCCATCCAGTAAAGCC
>CAYTDX010000065.1:0-8430 GCA_964436655.1 uncultured Caldimicrobium sp. | reverse complement strand
CAGAAAGTGGAAAATATTTCTTTCTCAGCAGGCCCCGAAGATTTGGAAAATCCCTACTCTTAGATACCCTGAAAGAGGCCTTTTCAGGCAATAGAGAGCTTTTTAAAGGGCTTTATCTCTATGATAACTGGGACTGGGATAAAAAATATCCTGTTATAAAGATAGACCTGAGCTTAGCCCTCAGTGATAAGACAGAGAAATTAGAGTATTCCTTAAACTCCTTTCTGGAAGACATAGCCAAGGAGCATTCTCTAAATCTGGAAAAGGCCTATCCGAGTCATAGGTTTGAAGAGTTAATAAAAAAGCTTGTAGAGAGATATAAAGAAAAGGTGGTTGTATTAATTGATGAATACGATAAACCCATCTTGGACAGGATAGAGGATACAGATTCAGCAAGGGCTAATAGAGAGGTCTTAAAGAAGTTTTTTGAGGTGCTGAAGCCCTCTGACCCCTATCTCAAGCTTGTCTTCATAACTGGGGTCTCCAGGTTTTCCAAGGTCTCCATTTTCAGCGGGCTAAATCAACTAAACGATATAACCCTTGATGAGAGATTCTCAAGTATCTGTGGATACACCCAGAGGGAGTTTGAAAGTGTCTTTGAAGACCTCTTAACTGATGTGGACTTAGAGGAAGTTAAAAGGTGGTATAATGGCTATTCCTGGCTGGGTGAACCAGTCTATAACCCCTTTGACATCCTTCTCTTTCTTGATAAAAAGACCTTCAGACCCTACTGGTTTGAGACAGGGACTCCCACTTTTCTGATTAAACTCTTTCAAAAACACCAGTACTATCTCCCCAATCTTGAAAATTTTGAGGTGGGGGAAGAGCTTCTTTCCAATCTTGACATAGATTACATCTATCCAGAAAATCTCCTCTTTCAAACAGGGTATCTTACCATCAAGGAGAGTTATCAGCTTGCAGGAAAGAACTATTATGTTTTGAGTTATCCCAACTTTGAGGTGAGAGTAAGCTTTAATGATGCCTTTTTGACTCATTTGACAGGGCCTGCCTTAAAGGACAAAACCGAACTTGGGATAGTTAGGGCCATAGAGAAGGGGGACTTAGAGAAGCTAAAGGATGCCCTTTACAGCTTTTTTGCAAGTATCCCTGCGGAGTGGTATAGGAAAAACGATATTGATAAGTATGAGGGGTTTTATGCCTCGGTGGTTTATGCCCTGTTTAATGGTTCAGGGCTAAACACCATCACAGAGGATGCGGGAAGCACAGGAAGGATTGATTTAACGGTGATTCACAGGGATAGGGTTTTTGTATTGGAGTTCAAGGTGGTTGAGAAGGAGGCTGAGGGGAGGGCCCTTCAGCAGATAAAGGAGAGGAGGTATTTTGAGAAGTATCTGGGGAAATACCCAGAGATTTATCTGATAGGGATAGAGTTCAGTAAAGAGTCAAGGAATATTGTTGGCTTTGAGTGGGAATGTCCATTCGCTTGAAAAGTTCCAAAGTTGTTATATAATCAATGAGTACGAGACCTTTGCAAAATTATAGTTCTTTTAAAATTTCTGGTAGCCGCAACCCGTAGGTTGCGTGATTTTCTTTTTTCGCAAGCTAAAGCCCGCGGCTACCTCAAAAAAACAATTTTGCAAAGAACTCCTTACAATATTAATTATTACGGGGCGTAGCGCAGCCTGGCAGCGCACCTGCCTTGGGAGCAGGGGGTCGGCAGTTCAAATCTGCCCGCCCCGATATTAGACAATTTTTTTATCAGCTCTTCCTTATCTAATTGTCCCATAGTTTTTCGAAAGCAGAAAGTTTCAGTTTGAGGCTACCAGAAGATAAAAAATTCAAAAACCTTAAGCAACCTACAAGTTAAGGCTACCTTCTGGAAAAAGCGGGGATAGGGGGATATCAGGGCTTTTAAAATTTTAAAGTTGAATTATACTAATTTTATGGCAAGACCTATGCAAATTGCCAGATCATAATAAGCTTCTAAAGAGGGGGGACAAAGATGCCTATCTTTGAATTTCAGTGCGAAGAATGTGGAGAGGTCTTTGAAGAGCTTGTGCTTGCAGGAAAATCTGAGGGTATTAGGTGTAAAAAATGTAAGAGCTCAAGGGTTCATAAATTGATGTCACCCGTTGCTTACAAATCCGGGGGTAAATTTGTTGCAAGCAGTGGCTCAGGTTGTTCCTCCTGTAGTGGTGGCTCCTGCAGTTCCTGTGGCTAATCTCTTTCAAGGGAGTGCTCATTGTTACTCCGTGTTGGAACCCGTGGAAGCAAATTAGCCCTTACACAGACTGAATGGGTCCTCTCAAGGCTTAAACACTTTTTTCCGGACCTTGAGGTTGAAAGGGTTATCATAAAAACCACCGGTGATAAGATTCTGGATGCCCCTTTGAGTAAGATCGGTGGTAAAGGGCTTTTTGTAAAAGAGATTGAGGAGGCCCTGTTAAAGGGTGAAATAGACTTTGCTGTGCATAGCATGAAGGATGTCCCCTCAGAGCTTCCTTCAGGACTTGAGGTATCCATAATTCCTGAGAGGGAATCTCCCTTTGATGTATGGATTTCAAGGTTTCCCTCGCTACATTCCCTGCCAGAGGGATCCAGGGTCGGGACAAGCAGTCTGAGAAGAATGACCCAGTTAAAAAGACTCAGGCCAGATCTTAAGATAGAGCCCCTCAGAGGCAATGTGGATACCCGCCTGAGAAAATTGAGAGAAGGGCTTTTTGAGGGGATAATTCTTGCTGAGGCAGGCCTCAGAAGACTTAAGCTTGAGGTCTCCTATGTCCCCTTTTCTCTGAAGGAGATGATTCCAGCTGTAGGGCAGGGGGCCCTCGGGATTGAAATCCGTTCAAATGATGCAAGGGTGAAAGAGGTTCTCGCTGTGCTTCACTCGGAAGAAACAGCCCTTGTAGTTAAGGCCGAAAGGGCCTTTTTGAGAACCTTAGAAGGAGGCTGCCAAGTCCCCTTAGGGGCCTATGGCTATTTTGAGAACTCAAAACTCATCCTTACCGGCTTTATTTCAGACCTTGAAGGGGATAGATTCTATCGGGAAACCCTTGCAGGAAACCCTGCAGAGCCGGAGAAACTGGGAGAAGAGCTTGCCAGAATCCTTTTAAGACAGGGAGGAGAGGCGATTTTAAAGGAATTATATTCAGGGGCCTAAAATATGAACAAGATCGGGAAGGTTTACTTAGTTGGTGCAGGCCCGGGAGATCCAGGGCTTTTTACCCTTAAGGGGAAGTCCCTTCTTGAGAGGGCTGAGGTTGTCATTTATGATTATCTCGCTAATCCAGAGTTGCTCAAGTTCTGCCCTGAATCAGCGGAGTTTATATATGTTGGGAAAAAGGGAGGGGCCCATACCTTCCCTCAGGAGGAGATCAATAAACTTCTCGTTAAAAAGGCAAAGGAAGGAAAGTGTGTGGTAAGACTTAAAGGGGGAGATCCCTTTCTTTTTGGAAGAGGCGGAGAAGAGCTGGAAGAACTGGTAAGAGAAGGGGTCTCCTTTGAGGTTGTGCCAGGGATTACCTCTGGCATTGCTGTTCCTGCTTATGCAGGCATTCCTGTTACTCACAGGGATTATACCTCAACCCTTGCCCTGATTACAGGCCACGAAGCTGAAGACAAGGAAGAAACCAAGATTGACTTCAGGGCCCTCTCCAGACTGGGAACCTTGGTTTTCTTTATGGGGGTTAAAAACTTACCCCATATCATTAACAATCTTCTTAAGGAAGGAAAATCTCCGGATACACCCTGTGCAGCCATTCAGTGGGGAACAACCCCAAGGCAGAAGACCGCTGAGGGAACCCTCTCAACCATAATGGATAAGGTAAAGGAAAAGGGTATCACTGCCCCTGCCATTATTGTGGTCGGAGAGGTGGTGAAATTAAGAGAAAGCTTTAACTGGTTTGAAAAAAGGCCCCTTTTTGGTAAGAAAATCCTCATCACACGGACCCGGGAACAGGCAAGTAAACTTAGAAGGGCCCTTGAGGAATACGGGGCTGAGGTATATGAGGTCCCTACCATTGAGGTAAGACCTCTGATTACGGGCAATACTCATGAGATTCTGAAAAATCTCAGAAACTATGATTGGATAGTTTTCACCTCAGAAAACGGAATACGCCTCTTTTTTGAAACCCTCATGAAACTTGGCCTTGACCTGAGGGCACTTTATAACCTGAAGATTGCAGTAATTGGCCCAGCAACTTATGAGGCGCTTAAGCAGTTTTATCTCAATGCTGACATCAAGCCTGAGAAGAACTTTACACAGGAAGGTCTGGCAGAGGCCTTCCAAAAGGTAGAGGTTAAAGGTAAGAGGGTGCTTCTTGTGAGGGCCAAAGTAGCCAGAGAGGTCCTTCCTGAGTCCCTTAAGGCACAGGGGGCCGAGGTTGAGATCCTTCCCATTTACGAAACCCTCTGTCCTGAGACCTCGGGAGCCAAATTAAAAGAGGTCTTCACCGAAAAAATTGATGCCCTAACCTTTACGAGCTCTTCAACCGTTGAAAATTTCTTTAAGTTATTGAAAGAGGCAGAGCTTGACCTCCCTGAAGAGGTAGTTCTTGCCTCTATTGGACCGGTAACCTCTGAAACCCTCAGAAGATTTGGATATGAGCCAACCCTTGAGGCCAAGGAATATACCATTTCAGGGCTTGTATCTGCCATGGTTGATTTTTTTGTGAGGAGATAGCAAGATGGATGCCGAGGTAAAAAGGGCTCTGGAACTTATCAAAAGGGGAATTGTGGATTTGATTGAGGAAGAAGAACTTGTAAAAAAGCTCAAAAGGGCCTATCAGGAGGGTAGGCCCCTGAGGATAAAGGCTGGCTTTGACCCCACAGCCCCTGATCTCCATCTCGGTCATACAGTCCTTTTGAGAAAACTAAAACACTTTCAGGAGCTGGGACACGAGGTCTATTTCCTTATCGGAGACTTTACCGCTATGATTGGAGATCCTACGGGCAGATCTGAGACAAGACCGGCCCTTACCAAGGAGCAGGTTCTTGAAAATGCTAAAACATACAAAGAGCAGGTCTTTAAGATTTTAGATCCTCAGAAAACCCGTGTCGTTTTTAACAGTGAGTGGTTCTCTAAAATGACAGCCGAAGACATAATCAGGCTTTGTGCCAGATATACTGTAGCCAGGATCCTTGAAAGGGAAGACTTTAAAAAACGCTTTGAAGGCGGTCTTCCCATAGCGGTGCACGAGCTCATCTATCCTTTATTTCAGGCTTACGATTCCGTTGCCCTTAAAGCAGATGTTGAGCTTGGAGGAACGGATCAGCTTTTTAACTTACTCATTGGTAGAGACATCCAGAGAGAGTATGGACAGGAGCCCCAGGTGATCATTACCCTTCCCCTTCTGGAGGGGCTTGATGGTGTTCAAAAGATGAGCAAGAGTCTGGGGAATTATGTCGGTATTATGGAACCTCCTCAGGAGATGTTTGGAAAGCTTATGTCTATTCCTGATTCCCTTATGTGGAAGTATTACGAGTTGCTGACGGATTTACCTCTGGAAGAGATAAACAAAATGAAAAGAGAGGTTGAAGGGGGAAGGTTTCATCCTAAGGAGGCCAAAAAAGGTCTTGCAAGGATAATAGTTTCCCAATATCATTCTGAAGAGTTAGCCCGGCAGGCGGAAGAGGAATTTGAGAGGGTCTTCAGCAAAAGAGAACTTCCCAGTGAGGTGGAGACCTTTGAGGTCCCTGCAGGTAAAGTCTATCTTCCCAGGATCTTAAAGGATTTGGGGCTTACACCCTCAACCTCAGAGGCACGGCGTCTAATTGCTCAAAGGGCTATAGATATAGATAAAAATCCCATAACCACAGAGGAATTAGAACTTATACCAGGAGAATATATCCTAAAGATCGGGAAGAAGAGGTTTGTTAAGTTTGTAGTAAAATGAAGTTATGCCTCTTTTTACTCCCCTTCAGCTCTATAAATTAGTTGATCTTGCTAGCAAAAATCGTATAGCGCCCCTTTATTTATTTATTGGCCCCTACGAGATCAGCCAAGAAAAGGCCAAAGAGATCTATCGGGTTATCCTTGAAAAGGGGGCTTCCCTTGAAATGTATGATCTGCGGGACCCTGAGCAAAAGCGAGAGTTTCTTAACGCCAGAGGGTATCAAGAGGGCCTCTTTGGCCTGAGGACTATCTATCTTATAACCCCCGGGGAAGAGATTCCCCCTTCAAAAGCTGAAGAAATGCTTAATAATCTCCAAAGGGCCAGTCAACTCTTCACCTGGTTTATCTTCTTTAATGAGATAAAAGAGACTCACCCCTTTTATCAATTTGCCTTGGATAAGGGAGCCCTCATTCCCCTGCATACTAAAAAAAAGTCTGAGTTCCTTGAAAGTGAAATCCTGCTAATTCTTAAACAATACGACCTTTCCATGGATAAAAAGGCCCAGAATCTTTTTCTCACCCTTATAGGAGAGGATTATCAGCATTTCAGAAATGAACTTGAAAAGCTTGTTCTCTACTGCCTGGATGAAAAGGTCATAACTGAAGAGAGGGTGCTGGAGGTAGTTTCTGCCTCTGAGGATAAGGCCTTATACCTCCTTGGAGACTCCCTTTTTGAAGCAGGCCCGGAAAGGACCTATCGGCGGGTCCAGCAGTTCCTTGACATTAAAAAGGAGCCCCCGGAAATTCTTAATTATCTTTATAAATATTTTAAAAAACTTAGAATTCTAAAGGAACTTTTAGAGAATAATCCTGAGCTTGAAAAGGCAGAGAGTTATACCCAATTTTTAAAGATGTGGCAAAGTATTACCAAAGACCCTTTAAGGGAGATACCCAGAATTATCTCTGATGCCCATCCCTATGTGGTCTTCAAAATGCGAAACTATCTAAAAAAGATAAAGGATTTAGATGTGGTCTTCAAAGACCTTTTTGAGGCAGAATGGAAGTTGAAAGGGGAATTTAGACCACCGGCTAAGGTCTTTCAGGAGTTTCTTTTTAACTTCTGGCAAAGATTAAGCAGTTCAAAGAGATAGCCCCTTTATAATCTCCTCAGAGAGATGGGGACAATCGGTTAATTCAGCTTCAGCCATGGAAACCTTGCCTGCAAAGGCAAGACAGCTAAGCTCTCCACATTCCCGGCAATTGCTCTTGGGAAGTATTTTATAAATCGCCAAGGCAGGGGGTCTCTTTACAGGGCTAAAATCTGGTTTAAGTTCCCTCCTTTGAGCATGGATCCGGGATAAAAAGGCAAGTAAGTGTCCTATAACTTCTCCAGCCTCAGGTCTATCTCTCACGATTCCTACCTTTATTTCGTCCTTGGTGAGGGATACCTTGTAGAAGTTATCTTTAAAGGGCCATTTGAAAATTAAAATTCCTGCCTCAGGCTCATAGTAAAGGGCCTTTACCTGCGGCCTAATAAAAGGTAAAAGGGCAGAGAGCTCAAAATCTAAGGAAATTCTGGCTAAATAACACCCCTTAGGTTTGTGGCAGTAGGCCTGCTCAAGCTGGATTCTGCTTTCAATGACCTCTTTACTCAAAGAGGGAAAGGATTTTTCTTCCATAGTCTTCAATTATTTTTAGATTTTTTTTCAATGTATCAAAGTCTTTTAAATCAAAATTAATAAAAATTCTTTTATTTTCAAGATAGGGTGAAAATTCAATCTGGATGCCCCTCTTTTGAAGGTCTCTTTTAATGGTCTCCATGTGGCCTTTTTTAGAGGAAAAGTTTGGATATCTGATACTCTGCAAGGTCTCTTTAAAGGTTTTTTTTCGTAGATTTGGATCCTCCATATGGAGTAGAACCTTTATATCTTCAGGAATTAGGCAAGGGGTCTGAGTCCTTTTTTGGAAGTCCCTTAAGGCCTCTAAGGTCTCCATTTGTTCACTATGGGTCAGGTTAAAGGAGGTAATAACCTGAAAATACCCTTCTTGCTCTTTTTCCTCCAAATCGGCAATTGTCTCAATAGTTTTGGGATTTAGTCTTCCCCTAATAAGGAGTTCTTTTAAGGGTTCAGAAAGCCTCTGAATTTTTTTGAGATAAAAATACCAGTTTGGATGTTTGGTAAAACCAAGTTTGGGAAGGATTTTGTGAACTATCTCTTCCTGAGAAAAATACTTCTCAGCTTTTTCAAGAAAAAGGGCCTTTTCAACGAGATTTAGGCCCCGAAAGAGATTACTCTCAAGGGAGAGAATCAGGAGCTCTGAGGGAGCTTTTTTTTCTTCAATGACAAGGGCCAAAAAGTTTTTAACCCCGAGTTCCTTTAAGGCCTTAATCCTTCCTTCACCACAAATTATTTGATACCCCCCACCTCCAGGATAAAGCACCGGAGGTTCAATCAGGCCCAGATCTCGGATACTTTCTATAAGAAAAGGTGTTCTTTCAGGATAGGAAAATAGGAAGGTTCTATCCGAAAGGATAACCTCTGAGATGGTGATCTTCTTTAGTGACCAAGCGGGCACAACTGATTTAGATATCATTGATCACAATATAAAAGATTTTATTTTATTTGCCAAGAAGA
>CAYTDX010000064.1:0-8441 GCA_964436655.1 uncultured Caldimicrobium sp. | reverse complement strand
GATAGCCCCTATGGGTTTCCCTGCTGAGTAAAAGGCCTTAACCACCTCAAGAACCCTGGGATTCTCTCTCAAGGCAGAAGGGGCCCTTCCTCCAGGAAGAATGAGAAGGACATAAGCCTTTGGATCAACCTCCTCTATAGATAGATTTGCAGGCACTTTATAGCCATGTTTCCCCTTTATTTCTCCTTTCTTAAAAGAGGCTACATCTACCTTAAAGCCCTCTTCAATCAGCCTATAAAGGGGATAAAGAAGTTCAGTATCCTCAAAATTATCAGCACTTATAATTAAGGCCCTCATTTCAGACTCCTCTAAAGTAATTCTTTTACAGCCTGAAGGGCCTTATCATAATCAGGATGATGGGTTATTTCTGGCACAATTTCCATATATCTAATGACATCGTTTTTATCTATTACAAAGACAGCCCTTGCAAGAAGTCTTAATTCCTTGATAAGGATTCCATAATTAAACCCGAAGGAGGCCTCCCTGTGATCGGATAAAACTTTTATGCGGTCAATGCCTGCAGCAGTACAGAACCTTGCAATGGCAAAGGGAAGATCCATACTGATATTCAGGATAGCAACCTCTTCGGGAAGTTCAAAGGCCTTTTGATTAAAGGTTCTGGCCTGAAGGTCACAAACCGGTGTATCCAGTGAAGGAGTTGCGCTTATAAGTTTGATTTTTCCTGCAAAATCCTTGAGGGTTACCTCCTTTAAATCCTTATTAAGGACCACAAACTCTGGGGCCTTATCACCAATTTTAACCTCCCTTCCCTCAAGATGAACGGGATTTCCAAAAAGGGTAACAATTCTCTCCATGGGTCACCTCCAGAGATTTTTGTTCCTTTGCCAAAGGGTAATTCTTTTCGGCTTTTTTATTTTTTACGCAGACTAAAGCCTGCTGTTCACCTGCAAATAACTCTTTCTTAAATTATAAACATATTTCTTTAAAAGTAAAGACAAAGTGTATGCGTTCTTTGCAAAATATTGTTTTTTGTGGTACCCGCAAGACTTTATCTAAGCAGGCTAAAGGGGCTACAAGAACCACTGAAACAGATTTTTAATACAGCACCAGTAAAGATAAATAATTGAAGGATTGGGAGAGGAGGCCTGTAAAAAAGGAGGTCTCTCACTTAGAGAGAGGATGGACCCTAAGAAAGGGTTGGATAAGAGCCTATGCTTGACAAATTTCTAAATCTTTGCTATTCTTCAAAAAATCTGAGGAGGAGGGGTCTATGGCTGAAAATCCCTTCATATTGTGGTTTGATGAAATCAGATATGAGGATGTGCCTCTTGTGGGAGGAAAAAATGCCTCCCTTGGAGAGATGTATTCAAAGCTTACCTCTAAGGGTGTCAATGTCCCTTATGGATTTGCCGTAACTGCGGAGGCATATAAATACTTTGTCAAGGAAAATCATCTGGACGATGAGATCAAAAAGGCCTTAAAGGGGCTGGATACTCACGATGTTCAGGATCTCCAGAAAAGGGGAAAAAGGGTGAGAAATCTTATTCTTCATGCAAGGATGCCAGAAAAGCTGGCTTATGAGATAGCTGAGGCCTATGCCAGGCTTGAGAAAAAATATGGGAAAAGACCGGATGTGGCGGTAAGATCTTCGGCTACCGCTGAAGACCTCCCCGATGCCTCCTTTGCCGGTCAGCAGGAAACTTACCTCAATATAAGGGGCACCGATGAGGTCATTAAATCTGTGCAGAGGTGTTTTGCCTCTCTTTTCACGGACAGGGCCATTTCTTACAGACAGGACAAGGGCTTTGATCACTTTTCCGTTTACCTCTCCGTTGCGGTTCAGAAGATGGTAAGATCCGATCGGGCAAGCTCTGGGGTCATGTTTACCTTGGATACAGAATCAGGATTCAGGGATGTGGTCTATATCACAGGGGCCTGGGGTCTTGGAGAATATGTAGTCCAGGGAAGGGTCAATCCCGATGAATTTTATGTCTTCAAACCAACCCTCAAGCAGGGCTTTAGGCCCATTCTCTCCAAAAGACTTGGGAGCAAAGATGTAAAACTTGTTTATGGAGACTCCTCCAAGAGCCCGGTCAAAGAGGTCAAAAACACAAAAGAAGAGAGAATGAGCTTTGTTTTAACGGAAGAGGAGATCCTGAAGCTTGCTGAATGGGCCATAATTATAGAGGAACACTACGGAAGACCCATGGATATAGAATGGGCCAAAGATGGGGATGGCAAAGAGGTGGGGACCGGGGAGCTCTTTATCGTTCAGGCCCGTCCTGAAACGGTTCACGCCATCAAAAGCCACAAGTTTTATGAGATTTACAAACTCAAAGGAGATGGAAAGGTCCTTTGCACCGGAAAGGCCGTGGGAAGTAAAATCGGACAGGGCAAGGCCAGGGTTATCTTAAGTGTAAGTGACATCAATCAATTCCAACCTGGTGAGGTCCTTATTACCACCATGACAGACCCGGACTGGGAACCCATCATGAAAAAGGCCTCAGCCATAGTGACAGACAAAGGGGGTAGAACCTGCCATGCTGCCATTGTCTCCCGTGAGCTCGGTATTCCCTGTATCGTTGGTACAGAGACAGCAACCAGGTCTGTCACCACTGGCCAGGAGGTAACCGTTGATTGTACCAAGGGTGAAGAGGGAAGACTCCTTGAGGGGCTCATTCCCTTTGAGGTTGAGAGGATAGACCTTGAGACCCTGCCTAAAACCAAGACCAAGGTCATGATGAATGTGGGGATCCCTGAACAGGCCTTTGCCCAGGGCCAGATCCCCAATGATGGAGTAGGGCTTGCCCGTCTTGAGTTCATCATCGGCTCGCACATCGGCATCCATCCTCTGGCTCTCCTTACCTTTGAGGACCTCAAGAAAAGGGCCTCTCAGGATAAAAGGATAGCCCGTTTGGTGAAATTGATAGAGGAGAGAACCTTCGGTTATAAGGATAAGGCTTCCTTTTTTGTGGATAAACTTGCCCAGGGGGTTGCAACCATTGGGGCTGCCTTTTATCCCAATGATGTAATTGTCAGGCTCTCAGACTTTAAGAGCAATGAATATGCCAATCTCCTCGGTGGGGCTCTTTTTGAACCTGTTGAGCACAACCCCATGATTGGGTGGAGGGGGGCATCCCGGTATTATGATCCCAAATTTGAACCAGCCTTTGCCCTTGAGTGTAAAGCCCTTGCCAAGGCCAGAAATGAAATGGGCTTGACCAATATAAAGGTCATGATCCCCTTTTGCAGGACCCCTGAGGAAGGGGAAAGGGTTATAAAGGTAATGGAGAAATATGGCCTAAAGCGAGGAGAAAATGGCCTTGAGATCTATGTGATGTGTGAGATACCCAGCAATGTCATTCTGGCTGAGGAATTTGCCAAGATCTTTGACGGCTTTTCCATTGGTTCAAATGACCTGACCCAGCTTACCCTTGGACTTGACAGGGATTCAGAGCTTGTTTCCCATCTTTATGATGAGCGTAATCCAGCGGTTAAAAGGATGATAAGACAGGTCATTGAGGTAGCCAAAAAAGCCGGTAGAAAGATTGGTATCTGCGGACAGGCCCCCAGTGATTTTCCAGACTTTGCAGAGTTTTTGGTTGAATGCGGAATTGACTCCATGAGCCTCACCCCGGACACCATCATAAAGACAAGGCTGATTGTGGCTGAAAAAGAAAAGGCCTTGAGTAAGGGGAAAAAGAAGAAATAAGTGATTTTCTGGATTCTATGGATTATCCTTTTGCTGATGACAGGGCCGGTATATCCGGCTCCTTCCTCTCTTTATGTATCCATTCCTGAAATAGAGCCAAAGGCAGAATTTGGCTATCTGCAAACCCCTGTTTTGAATTTTATTCTGGAAAGGCTATCTTCTAAGGGTTATAACGCCTATATCGCCGAGGGAAGGGAGGTTTCCGGGGACCTCTTAAAAAGCAGGTTTTACTTTGAAAGGACAGGGAGGGTCCAGATAGAGCTTTCTTTGATTGAGCTCAAGAATGGTCAGGAGGTGGCAAAAGTTAAGGAGTCTGCAGCCTTTGAAGACTTCTGGGTAAAGCTTGAGGGGGTGCTTACCTCCCTGAGAGGGGAAGTTCCTCTGAATCAAATCGCTCCTCCCCCCCAGGAGAAGCCCCAGGAAAAGCCCAAAGAAGTAATCCCTCCAGTCAAAGAATCTATTCTGGAATCCTCAAAGAGGTCTCAGAAATCTTATGAAGAAAAGGAATCCCTTCTCTCAAGGTTAAACCCCTTTAAGGCAATCTCCAAGGTTCTTCCTCGCAAGGAGGAGCCTCTCCGGATAAAGGTTAGCGTCCCACCGCCACCTCCCCCTCCTTATTCCTCTGAAAGACAGGGGTATCAAAACACTTTTCATGATAGGTCCTCTTTGCCTCAAAGGATTAGCCCTCAGGCACCCAGTTTCCCTCAGCCCCAGGCTCAACCTGTTACCCAGCCCCAGGCTCAACCCGCATCCCCCTGGCAGTGGTTTTAAAAATACCCCTATACAAATTGGAAAAATTCAATATAATAGTTTTCTGGTATGCCAAGACAGCCCCAGATCGTTATAAAGCCCTATTCCAAGAGGAAAAAGAAGAAAAGGATAAGAAGGATCCTTCTGGGCATGCTTACAGCCTTAGTCTTTATTACCCTCAGCCTTTATCTATTTTTGAGCTGGATCATCAAAAAGGAAGAAAAAGGGCTTGAGAAACTCAGATCAGAGAATCAGATTTTAAGATTAGAGATTAAGAGGTTTCAAAGCTCAGACCTTGCCTATGAGGAGTTACTCAGGGTAAAGATGGGCTACATCAAAAATGGTGAGAAGGTCATTCAATATAAGTAACCAGAGGTTTAACAGGAGGTGGTGGGGATGTTTAAATGTCAGATAGTTGAGGGCTTTTTTGAGGGACAGAGCCTGAATGTGGCTATAGTGGTGAGCAGGTTTAATGTCTTTATTACCCAAAAGCTTTTAGAGGGTGCTGTAGATGTCTTGAGAAGGCATCAGGTAGCCGAAGAGAACATCTATGTTGCCTGGGTGCCAGGTGCCTTTGAGATACCCCTTGTGGCCAAAAAGCTTGCTTTGAGCAAGAGGTTTGATGCTGTGATCTGTCTTGGAGCAATTATCCGGGGAGCTACCCCTCACTTTGACTATGTGGCAGCTGAGGCCTCCAAGGGTATAGCCCAGGTTATGCTTGAAACAGAGGTTCCTGTGATCTTCGGAATCCTTACTACCGATACCATTGAACAGGCCATTGAAAGGGCAGGAACCAAGGCCGGAAACAAAGGGGCAGAGGCTGCCTTTACAGCTCTTGAGGTGGCCAATCTTCTGAAGAGAATTTCCAAAATTTAAAGGGGGCTAACATGAAAACCTTAAAGGACTTTGATTTAAAGGGAAAGAAGGTTTTTATAAGGGTTGATTTTAATGTTCCCATGGAAAAGGGTAAAATCCTTGATGACACAAGGATTTTAGAGGCCCTTCCAACCATTCATTACGCCCTGAACTCCGGGGCTAAGGTCTTTCTCTGTTCCCATCTCGGAAGGCCTAAGGGAAAAAGATTGCCCGAATTCTCTCTAAGACCTGTTTATGGGTATCTAAGGGAAAAACTCAAGGCCCCGGTCTATTTTCTTGAGGAAATCTCCGGAGATAGTGCGGAAAAGATGCTTGCTGAGGTCAAAGAGGGAGAGGTGGTCCTTCTTGAGAATATCAGGTTCTATGAAGGGGAGACCAACAATGATCCTGAGCTTGCCAGAGTCCTCTCCGGATTTGCTGATGTTTACATTAATGACGCCTTTTCAGTCTGCCACAGGGCTCATGCCTCCGTTGTTGGAGTGGCAACCTTGGTGAAGGAAAGGGGCATAGGTTTTCTGACGGAAAAGGAGCTCAGGTATCTTAACCGGATTGTTGGTAAACCAGAAAGGCCCTTTTATGCCATCGTGGGAGGAAGCAAGGTCTCAACAAAGATTGGGGTCTTGAAAAACCTTTTGACCAAGATTGATAAACTCCTTATTGGCGGAGCCATGGCCAACACCTTTCTTTCCGCAATTGGTTACAGGGTGGGGGCCTCCTTTGTGGAAGAGGACTATCTTGAGACAGCCCGGGAGATCCTAAAAGAGGCCAAGGAGCAGGATGTGAAGATCTATCTTCCTGTAGATGCAGTGGTGGAAAGGGATGGAGAACCCTATCTTTTAACCTTAGATGAGCTTGAGGATGAAGATAAGATCTATGATATAGGGGAGGAAACCGTTGCCCTCTTTGCCTCTGCTCTTGAGGGAGCCAAGACTGTTATCTGGAATGGGCCCCTTGGATTTTTCGAGAGGGAACCCTTTGACATCGGAACCATAGCCCTGGCCAGGGAAGTTGCGACCCTCTCAGGGGTAACTGTGGCTGGTGGAGGGGATACCCTTTCAGCCCTGAAAAAGGCAGGGGTCTCTTATGCCTTTTCCCATACCTCAACTGCCGGCGGAGCTTTTCTGGAATACCTTGAAGGGAAAGATCTGCCAGGGCTTGCGGTTTTAAGATAACTTGAGGAGCTGAGCCATGCGAAGGCCTCTTTTTGCTGGCAACTGGAAGATGCACCACACCATCCTTGAGACCAAGGTCTATTTTGAAAGGTTCTTGCACCTTCTCTTAAAGCGTGATCTCTCGGATAGAACTATAGCCATAGCCCCTCCCTTTACCAGCCTTTCCTATGCCCATTCCCTATTAAAGGAGACACCTGTCAAGCTTATTGCCCAAAACGCCCATTATGCTACAAAAGGGGCCTTTACAGGTGAAATTTCCCCTCTTATGCTAAAAGAGCTGGGAGTAGATTATGTTATTCTTGGCCACTCCGAAAGGAGGCATCTTTTTGGTGAAGGGGATGAACTCATTCAAAAGAGGGTCGAAGGGGTTTATAAGTTCGGGCTTATCCCTATTCTCTGCGTTGGGGAGACCGAGGATGAGCGTAAAAGGGGACAGACCTTTGAAAGGATTGAGGTTCAATTAAGGCTTGGGCTTTCAGGGCTAAAAGACCCTGCTTCCGAAAGACTCGTTATTGCCTATGAACCTGTCTGGGCCATTGGAACTGGAGTAAATGCCACTCCAGCTCAGGCTGAGGAGGTGCATCTCTTTATCAGAAGACTCCTGAGAGAGCTTTACGGTGAGGAGAAGGCAGAGAGAATCCTTATTCTTTATGGAGGAAGCGTAACCCCGGAGAATGTAAATGAATTAATGGGGCAACCCAATATTGACGGAGTCCTTGTGGGAGGAGCCTCCCTTGACCCGGAGAAGTTTTTTAAAATCTGCGCAACCGAGGTTAAGACTTTTTGATGAGAGGGGCTATTGCGAAACCCTGTGCAACTGGAGATATAAAAGGGAGGTGATTCCAATGGAATGCCCTCTTCCGGATTACTCCAATATCCCACCAGAGGTCCTGGAGATCCCAAGGAGATATAAAAGGCTTGTTATTGTTGGGGCAAGCCCAAAGCCAGAGCGGCCCAGTTTTATGGTAATGGAGTATCTTTTAAAAGAGGGGTTTGAGGTAGTTCCCGTTAATCCGGCCCACAAAGAGATCCTTGGCCAGACCACCTATCCTGATCTTGAGAGCCTGCCCGAAGACTTTAATCCCGAGGTGATTATCATCTTTAGAAGAAGTGAGGAGGTCTTACCCATTGTTGAGAGGGCCATCAAACTCAAACCCAAGGTAATCTGGATGCAAGAGGGGATTGCCAATGAGGAGGCCAGGGCCCTTGCTGAATCCCAGGGTATAAAGGTGGTGATGAATAGATGCTTTAAGAAGGTGCATAAACTTGCTCAATGGAACTCATAAAGACCACATCAGAGCTTTCAAGTAGATTAGAAGACCTCCGGAAGATCCTCCTTTACCGAAGAGAGGAGCTTTCTACCTTTCAACTCTCTCAGGTCTCTCTTCAAATACTTCTCTTTGTTAGAGAAAATCCTCACCCCTTAAATGAACTTTTTCTTGAATTTTTGATTAGACTCTCCTATGCCCTCTACATAAAAAGTAAGCTTCTTCTGGACCTTCCCTTTAAAGAGGAAGAGGAGGCCCCTGCTTCTATCCTTCCAGAGAAAAAAAGGATCTTTGCCCTTTATCAGGCCCTTCCCCTTGAGAGGGTTCTTGATGAAGGGGTTTTTTTGCCCCGGGTCAATGGATTCGCTGACATCAAGAGATCTGAGGAAAGGGGGGACCTAAATCTTCTCTTATCAGCTCTTCTGAGGGTACTTGAAAGGACAACAGGGGAACCGGTCCTTCAGCTTGACCTTGAAAAGAGATCCCTTGATAAATACATAGAGGATTTAAGAGGTCACCTCCATCATCAAAGGCTTATAACCTGGGAAGACTTCCTTCAGAAGAAGGGCGTCTTTGAAAGGATAGACCTGATCTATTACTTCTTAGCTTTGCTCTTTCTTGTCTTTTATGGAGAGGCAGGGATCTATCAAGAGGAGAGCGAAGAGATCCAGATCTTTCTCAAAGAGCCTTCTCCTCACCTCA
>CAYTDX010000063.1:0-8724 GCA_964436655.1 uncultured Caldimicrobium sp. | reverse complement strand
GGAGGGAGATATGGAAGAAAGATTAAAGGACCTGGTTCAGGATATGGCTAAAAGGGCCAGATCAGCCTCCCGGGCCTTATCAAATCTGAGCTCTTCTGTTAAAAATGAGGTCCTTTTGAGGGTTGCCCAAAAACTCAGAGAAAAAAAGAACTATCTTCAGGAGGTAAACTCAAAGGACCTGAATCTTGCCTTAGCTCAGGGGCTCAGTCCGGCCTTCATAGACAGGCTTACCCTTTCAGATAAGGTCATTGAGGCCATGGCAAGGGGGCTTGAAGAGGTAGCAGCCCTTCCTGATCCTGTAGGAGAGGTAGTCAAGATGTGGAGGCGTCCCAATGGACTTCTTGTGGGAAGGATGCGCATACCCCTTGGGGTCATTGCTATAATCTACGAAAGCAGACCCAATGTAACCATTGATGCTGCAGGGCTCTGTTTTAAGAGCGGAAATACCGCTATCCTGAGAGGCGGAAAGGAAGCCTTGAATTCCAACCTTGCCTTAGCTGAGATCTTTAGAGGGGTCCTTGAAGAGATGAATCTCCCTTTAGATGCCCTACAGGTTGTCCCTACTCCTGAACGAAAGGCCATGGAGTATCTCCTTGAACTGGAGGATTACATTGACCTTGTTATCCCGAGGGGAGGTGAGGGACTGATTAGATTCGTGACTGAAAAGTCAAGGATCCCTGTTATCAAACATTACAAAGGGGTCTGCCATGTCTATGTGGATGAGGAAGCGGATCTCTCCAAGGCCCTAAGGATTGCGGTAAATGCCAAGTGTCAGAGGCCAGGGGTATGTAATGCCATGGAGACCCTGCTCGTGCATAAGGCCGTGGCCCCGAGATTTCTCCCTGAGCTTGCCCGGGAATATGAAAAATACGGCGTTGAAATCCGGGGCTGTCCCGAGACCCTGAAATATATCCCCCATGCCAAAGCTGCCTCACCCTCTGATTATGGATACGAATTCCTGGATCTCATTCTTGCAGTCAGAGTTGTGGATTCCCTGGATGAGGCCCTAAGTCACATTGCCCAGTATGGGAGTAATCATACCGAGGCCATCGTTACAGAAAACTACAGCCGGGCCATGCGTTTTTTAAAAGAGGTGGATGCAAGCCTGGTTCTGGTAAATGCCTCCACCCGCTTTAATGACGGGGGAGAGCTCGGTCTGGGAGCTGAAATCGGGATCTCCACAACCAAGCTTCATGCCTACGGACCTATGGGCCTTGAGGAACTCACCACCACAAAGTTCATTGCCTTTGGTGATGGCCAGATCAGGGGCTAAGATAGGACTCTTAGGGGGCACCTTTGATCCACCTCATTTAGCTCATCTAAGAATTGCAGAAGAAGCCCGGGAGGCCTTCCAACTCTCCGAAGTCTGGTTTATCCCGGCTGGGTATCCTCCTCACAAAGAGAGACCCACAACCTCCTTTGAAAAGAGATTTGAAATGCTTGCCCTCTCCATCCAAGGCAACCCCTATTTCAAGGCCCTTGATATTGAAAAAGAGACTTCTCCCTCCTTCACCCTTAAGACCCTTGAGAGGCTCAAGGTAACCTATCCAGGGCATACCTTTTACCTGATCCTCGGTTGGGATGCCTATCTGGAGATAGATTCCTGGTGGCACTATGAGAAATTTCTGGATTATGTTGAGATAATTGTCGTCTCCCGGGGAAAGGGGGAATGGGAAGGAGCCCCCTTTATAGTAAAAGAGCGGGCTCAAAGTCTCTGGGGAATAAAAGAGAAGGTGCACTTTCTTGAGGTCTTTCCCTTAGAGATCTCAAGCACCCTCCTCAGGAGATACCTCAAAGAGGGAAAGAGCATTCGCTATCTCGTCCCTGAGGAGGTCTTCCACTACATTTCAGAGCATAATCTCTATCTGTCATGAGAGGGTCCCCCCAGACCGAAATAACCCCCATGTTTCGCCAGTACCTTGAGATAAAGAGTAAATACCCTGATTGTATCCTCTTCTTTCGCTTAGGGGATTTTTATGAGATGTTCTTTGAGGATGCCGAGACAGTCTCCCCTCTCCTTGGCCTGGTTTTAACCAAAAGAGAGGCTGGAAGAGAGCTTACAGCCCCGATGTGTGGAATCCCGGCCGAGAAGAGTGAAAATTACATCCAGAGGCTCCTTGAGCTTGGCTTTAAGGTTGCCCTCTGTGAACAGGTTGAGGATCCCTCTCTGGCCAAGGGTCTTGTTAAAAGAGAGGTTGTCAAGGTATATACCCCGGGCCTCTATGTGGATTTCAATTTCCTCAAGGAAAAAGAAAAGACCTATTTGGCCTCCTTAAGCATAGGCTCAAAAAGGGCAGGGCTCTCCTTTCTTGAGCTTTCCTGTGGAGAATTTATCTATACCCAGCTACCCCAGGAGAGACTTTTAACAGAGATCCTCAAAAGGGAGCCCAGGGAGATACTCCTTGAGACATCCCTAAAGGAAAGTGCCCTTGTCAAAGGGATTACCCAGAGTTTACCCAGGACCCATCTAAGCTTTCTTGAGAAGGAGGCCTTCAGGAAATATCAGGGCCCTTTTGAGGCCCTCTCTGAGGTTGAAGAGGTCAAATCGGCTCTTTCGGGGATACTTTATTACCTCAAGCTCTATCAACCCCCCTTAGCTGAAAGACTGGGTAACCCGGTTTTTTATTATCCGGAGGAATTCCTCTATCTGGATGAAAATACCAAACGGAACCTTGAGCTCTTGAGAAATCTATGGGATGGAAGTGAAAAATACAGCCTCTACTGGATCCTTGATAGGACCAGGACCCCCATGGGGGCTCGCTTGCTCAAGGAGTGGATACTCTATCCCTTAAGGGACCTTAGGGCTATCAGAAAAAGACAAAGGGGGATTGATTTTTTCCTTCAAAAAAGGCCCCTTAGAGAGAGTCTTAGCCAGAACCTCAGACAGGTCTCAGACCTTGAGAGACTTGGAAGTAAACTCAGTCTGAGGGTTATCAATCCCAAAGAGCTTGCCCAGTTAAGAGAGGGTCTAAAGGCCCTTCCAAAGCTAAAGACTGAGCTAAAGGAGCTCATAGATGCCTTGGATTGTCCAGAGCTTCTAAAGGAAATCTACGCAGACCTTTCTGATCTGGAGGAGACCTTAGAGGAGCTTGAAAAGAGCCTGGTTGAGGACCCTCCTTTAGCCCTTAAGGAGGGAGGAATCTTCAAGAGGGGATACCGGGAGGAACTTGATGAACTGAAGGAACTCCGGGAAAACAGCCTTCTTCATCTCTCAAGGCTTGAGGCAGAGCTCAGGGCCAAAACAGGGATTCCCACCCTGAAAATCGGTTACAACAGGGTCTTTGGTTACTATGTAGAAATCTCTAAGGGTTATCTCAAAAATGTGCCCCCTGACTTTAAAAGAAAACAGACCTTAGCCAATGCCGAAAGATTCATGGTCCCTGAACTTAAGACCTTAGAGGAAAAGATACTCTCCGCTGAAGAACGCTTAAAAAACTTAGAGTATGAGTTCTTCATAGAACTCAGGGAAAATCTGGCAAGAAAGGCCGAGGGAATTAAGTCCTCGGCGCGTGCCCTTGCTCTTCTTGATGTTCTGTTAGCCCTCTCTGAGGTTGCCGAAAGATATAATTACACCTGCCCGGAGATTACCGAGGAGAAGGTCCTGAGTATTGAAGAAGGAAGACACCCGGTCTTAGAGAGATTGCAGGGGGAGGAAAATTTCATCTCCAATTCCCTTGAGTTAAAAGAGGGAGAGACTGAGGCCCTGATAATTACAGGGCCTAATATGGGAGGAAAATCAACCTTTTTGAGGCAAACGGCCCTGATTGTGCTCCTTGCCCAGATGGGAAGTTTTGTTCCAGCCAAAAAGGCCCGGATTGGTCTTTTTGATAAGATCTTCACCCGCATCGGGGCAGGAGATGAGCTCATTCGGGGTAAAAGCACCTTTATGGTGGAAATGACCGAATGCGCTCAGATCCTTAATCAGGCCACCGAAAGGTCTTTAGTTTTGCTGGATGAAGTGGGTAGAGGGACAAGCACCTTTGACGGGATGTCCCTTGCCTGGGCCATAGCAGAATACCTTTATAAAAAAAGGGTCTTTACCCTCCTTGCAACCCATTACTTTGAGCTAACAGAGCTTGCCAAGCTCTATCCAGGAATCAAGAATTTTCATGCCGAGGTCAGGGAGTGGCAGGGACAGGTTCTCTTTCTGTATAGAATACTGCCTGGGGCTGCCAGTCAGTCCTATGGAATTGAGGTTGCAAGACTTGCCCAGCTTCCCGAAGAGATCCTGCAAAGGGCCAAAGACATCCTTTCTGAGATAGAAGGAAAAAGGCCTAAATTCAGACAAAAGCAACTTCCTCTCTTTTCAGGGGATGCAAAATCAGCTCTTTTTGATAAAATAAGAAACATTGATCCCGACAGGCTCAGTCCAAAGGAGGCCCTGGAATTTTTATATCAACTGAAAAAAGAAATAGAAAGGTCTTGAGGGAAAAAGTCCTTAGATATATTCTGATCCCCTTGTTCCTTTTAAGCCTCTGGTGCAGTTCTGCCTTCCCTCAAAGCCTTATCTATCATAAGGTCAAAAAGGGGGAGACCTTAGAGGGCATTGCCAGAAAGTATGGGGTTAGCCCTAAGGACCTCATGGAATGGAATAATCTTAAAAAATCTAAAATTCAGGCCGGACAGAGGCTTCTGATCAAAAGGGACTCCCCAGCTTCCCAGGTAAAGGAAGAGGTCAAATCCCAACCCTCAAAGAAAAAAGAGGCCCCTCGGGAAACAGAAGAGGAGACCTTATCCCCTTCTGCCATCTACCACAAGGTTAAAAAGGGGGAGACCTTAGAGGGCATTGCCAAGAAATACGGAGTGAGCCCAAGGGCACTCATGGAGTGGAATAATCTCAAGAAACCTAAAGTACAGGTGGGGCAAAAACTCCTCATAAAAAAGGAGACAACCTCTGTAAAAAAAGAACCACCCCGCAGGACAAAGGAGATCATATACAGGGTTAAGGCCGGGGAGACCTTAGCTCAGATAGCCCAGCTCTTTGGAGTTACCGAAGAGGATATCCTCTCAACCAACTCCTTGAAAAGTAAAACCCTGAAGGAGGGACAGAGACTTTTAATCAGAATCCCGGATGAGGAAAGGGAGAAAGAAAAAACCCCGGTTGTCACTAAAAAAGAGCCCGATACCCTTCAGGAACTCTATACTCGTCTGGGGGCCCAGGAGGAGGCCCTCAAAAAGAAGGCCTTTGACCAAAGGGCTTACCTTAGGCTTATTGCTGAATATAGAAGGGTCTATTTACTCTATCCGGCAAGTGAGGTTGCACCTCAAGCTTTATTCAAGAGCGGAGAGCTCTATCTTGAGATCTATAAAAACACTTTGAATAAAAAGGATGCCCTTGAGGCAGGAAAGCGCTTTGAGCTCTTTCTAAAAAATTATCCCCAGCATCCTTTAGCTGAAAAGGCCTATATCCAGCTCTACACCCTTTATAAAGATGAATTAAAGGATAAGACCCGTCTTTCCGCCCTTCAAAGGGACTGGGAAGATCGTTTTCCCCGGCCAAAAATAGCCCAGAAAGAGAAGGAGAAACCCCATCTTACTGAACCCCCTAAAAGGGATTCCTCCAAACCCCCAAGGAGCTCATCTCCTCCTGAAAAGGGCCCTCAACCCTCTCTTTTAGCTGATCTGAAGAAGGTGCTCCACATTGAGCCTGTGACCGGTGAGGACTACACCCGTGTTATTATTGATCTTAACGGAAATTTTGAATATCAAGCCAATCTACTTCCCCGAACAGAAGAGGCCCCTCCGCGTCTTTATGTGGATATCTTTCCCGCAGTGCTTGATGATAAGCTTGAAAAAGCTATTGACCTTCAGAATAAACACCTCCAGAGGGTAAGGGTTGGCCAATTTGACCGGCAAACCGTAAGAATTGTCCTTGATCTGAGAAGTCTGACGGATTATAAGCTTTTTAAGCTCAAGGAACCCTATCAACTCATCATTGATCTTGTGGGTAAAGAGAGAAAAAAAGCCGAACCCAAACCTCAAAAGCTTGCTAAGGCCAAAAAACCTGTGGAGAAACCTCGAGCCCAGGTGGAGAAAAAGTTACCTGCCGAGAACGAAACTAAATACATAAATCTTGCCAGACAATTGGGCCTGGGAGTCAAGAGGATCATGCTTGATGCAGGGCATGGAGGGGAAGATCCTGGTGCCCTCGGTCCAAACGGGCTCAAAGAGAAGGACATTACTTTAAAGCTTGCTAAAATGGTTGGGAGTAAACTGATTGAACGTCTGGGGGTTGAGGTAATCTATACCCGCTCAAGTGATATCTTTATTCCCCTTGCCAAAAGACCTGCTCTTGCCAATTCCCAGAAGGCTGACCTCTTTGTCTCTATTCATCTAAATGCCTCTCCTGATCCCCATGCTAAGGGAATAGAAACTTACTATCTAAACTTTACCACTGACCCTGAGGCCATGAGAGTTGCAGCCTTAGAAAACCGAGCCAATGATAAGGGTCTTGCAGACCTGCAGGATCTCGTAAAGGCAGTCATTGCCAATACCAAACTCAATGAATCCCGCACCTTAGCAGAAAAAGTGCAAAGGGAAATGGTGAGACAGCTTTCTCTCTATTATCCAGATGTTGAGGACCGAGGGGTAAAGTATGCCCCCTTTCTTGTCCTTGTGGGAACACGCATGCCTGCCATACTGGTTGAAGCAGACTTTATTACCAATCCAGTAAGTGCCAAAAGACTCTTGCAAGAAGAACACCTGGATAGACTGGCCGAAGGCATTGCCAAAGGGATAGAAGTTTACATTCAAACCTTGAAGTTGTCAGGATTGGAGTCCTTTGGAAGCAGGAAGTTTTAGACTCGGGATAGAGGTCTTTTTTGAAAAGGGGCTTTATGGGAGATATAAAAAAAGCCGGACTGCCCTTTTAACCCATCAAGCCGCCTTAGATAGCTCCTTCCACCTCTCCTTTGAGCTCTTTTATCAGATCTTTGGAGAAAGACTAATCTATCTGTTCTCTCCCCAGCATGGTCTCTTTTCAGAAAAACAGGCCAACATGATCGGATCTCCCGATGAGAAAGAGCCCCTTTCTGGTATCCCTGTAGTCAGTCTTTACGGGCCACGCTTAGAACCGGATCCTGAAATACTCAAAAGTCTTGATGTGATTTTTGTTGATTTACAGGATGTTGGCTGTAGGGTCTATACCTATATCTGGACGCTCTTTCTACTCTTAAAATCAGCAAGTTCCGCAGGGAAGGAGGTAGTGGTCTTAGATAGACCCAATCCCATTGGTGGGGCTATGGAAGGCCCGATCCTTGAAAGAGAATTTTACAGCTTCGTGGGGTTGGACAGCCTTCCTCAGAGGCATGGTCTTACCATCGGGGAGCTTGCCCTTCTCTTTCAAAGGAGGCATTTTCCCGGGCTTGAGCTACGGGTAATCCCCATGGAAGGATACCTCAAGAGCCTCTTTCCTGAGCTAAAAAGACCCTGGATCTTACCCTCTCCCAATCTACCCAACTTTGACTCTGCCCTTGCTTATCCCGGAATGGTCCTGCTTGAGGGAACCAATCTCTCCGAAGGACGAGGAACCACCCTGCCCTTTTTAATCTTTGGGGCCCCCTATTTGAAGATAAAGGCGATGAGAGAACTCCTTGAGGAGGCCTTTCCAGTCAAAAACTGGGGAGTAAAATTAAGACCTATCGCCTTTGAACCAACCTTTGACAAGTGGAAAGGTCAAAGGTGCTACGGCTTCCAGATCCATTTGCTGGATTATTCCAGATTCAAACCCGTTGAATTTGCCCTGAGACTCCTGAAGATGATAAAGGACAACTACTCGAACTTTGAATTTTTGGAGATCCCCTATGAATTTGAGGAGAGATTAAAGCCTATAGAGATTCTTATCGGAAATAGAAAGGTGTTGCAATGGCTCAATGGAGACATAAATCACCCCATTGAGGAACTTTTAAAAGAGAACTTAGATAGCTTCAGGAAGGAAGTTCAAGCGATTTTTCTCTATTCTCCTTGAGAGCAATCTTTTCCCTTTTTTAGAGCTCAAGGGTCTTTTAAAGCCCTTTTAGGGAAAAAATTCACAATCTTTACAGAATTCAGCATAATTCTTTATAATATATTTAAAATTTTGCAAGGAGGACTGGAGATGTTAAAGGTTCTTTTCCATGTGCCGGATTCTTCAAGGTTTACAGCCTGTTTAAGACAGGCTAATAATCTTTTAGCTACCCTTGAGGATGAACCCTATGAAATTAGGGTCCTCCTTAACTTTGAGGGGATCAAGGTGGTTGAGAATTTTCAGCCCTATGAGGAGGCCTTTAAGGCCCTTACGGAAAAGGGGGTAAAGTTTTTCTTTTGCCAAAATCCCTTTAAGACCTTTGGGCTTTCCACAGATCTTGTGCCGAAACCGGCTGAGGTGATAGGTTCCGGTATCCGGGCCCTTGTGGACTGGCAAAGAGAAGGCTTTGTGTATATAAGACCGTAAAACCTCCGATCTAATCCAGGACCTGCGAATTTTATGCTTCCACAGGATTCAGTTTGTTTCTGGTAGTTGCAGGCCAAAGGTCTTGGGGCTACCTCTAAATTCACCTAAATGCAAAATCTTTTGCTGGGTTTGGGTAGCCGCAAGCTTTAGGTTGCGTTAGATTTTTTCGCGGGCTAAAGACAGCGTCTACCTTTCAATTTAAAATCTCTTCTGGGTTTGGGTAGCTGCAAGCTTTAGCTTGCGTTAGATTTTTTCGCGGGCTAAAGACAGCGTCTACCTTTCAATTTAAAATC
>CAYTDX010000062.1:0-9035 GCA_964436655.1 uncultured Caldimicrobium sp. | reverse complement strand
CTTAGAAGTTCATTGTAAAATTGTTTTTTGTGGTAGCTGAGAGATCTTCAGCCTGTTTTAGATAGGGTTTAAAAATTTGGTAGCCGCAAGACCTTTAGCCTGCGTAAAAAAAAGATCAAAAAATATTTAAAAAGCACAAGCTAAAGCTTGCGGCTACCAGATACCTAAAACAGAATCATAATTTTGCAAAGGTCTTCTTTGTGGTAAACTGTGAGATATGCTTGAAAGGGGTTATATTCAGGTCTATACAGGAGAGGGTAAGGGGAAGACCACCTGCTCAATCGGACTGGCTATAAGGGCCCTGGGTGCAGGTTTAAAGGTAGCCTTTTTACAATTTTTTAAACCTCCTACCTCATCGGAGGTAAAGATCCTCAAAGGCTTGGCCCCAAACCTCTTCTATGCCTCCTTTCATACCAAGGGCTTTGTTAAAGGAAGGGTCTCGGAGAAGCTAAAGAAAAAGATCCATGAAGGCTATGAGCTTTTTAAAGAACTCCTGCAAAAAGGGGAATATGATCTTTGCATACTGGATGAATTTGTTTATGCCCTAAACTGGGATATAATAGACCTTCAAGATTTTCTGATGGTTCTGGAGAGAAGACCTCAAAATATTGAGGTGGTTATTACAGGGAGAGGTGCTCCTCAAGCCCTGATAGATAGGGCAGATCTGGTTACGGAGATGAAACCCCTCAAGCATTATTTTGAGAAAGGAGTTAAAGCCAGATGCGGGATAGAATGGTAGAGGCGATCAAATCCAAGGTCTTAGAGGGCCTTCCCCTTGAAAGGGAGGAGGCCTTATATCTCTTTAGACTTCCCCTTCATACCTTAGGGGACCTTGCCAGGACCTTCCGTTTCAAAATAAATCCCGAAAGGATCGTCACCTATGTTGTGGATAGAAACATCAACTACACAAATATATGTGTCTCAGGTTGCAAGTTTTGTGCCTACTACAGGGCTCCTAATTCCACTGAGGGGTATGTGCTCTCCTTTGAAGATATTGCCAAAAAGGTTGAGGAAACCCTTTCCTTAGGAGGATATCAGATCCTCCTTCAGGGAGGTCTCCATCCCGGACTAACCTTAGAGTATTTTGAAGAGCTCTTTTCCTTTCTCAAGAGGAGATTTCCGGAGGTTCACCTCCATGCCCTTTCTCCCCCGGAGGTTCTTTATCTGAGCAGGCTTTCGGGTTTGACCATTGAAGAGGTCCTAAAAAGGCTTATCTCAGCTGGACTTGATTCTATTCCCGGTGGAGGGGCTGAAATCCTTGTGGACAGAGTAAGGCGGATCATTTCACCCAACAAGGCAACCTCTGAGGAATGGCTGGAGGTAATGGAGACAGCCCACAGATTAGGCCTTAAAACCACAGCGACCATGATGTTTGGCCACATTGAGACCGAAGAGGAGATCATAGAGCACCTCTTCAAACTCCGAGACCTTCAGGCAAAAACTGGAGGTTTTACAGCCTTTATCCCCTGGACCTTTCAACCGAAAAATACAGCCCTTTCCCATATCCCGAAGGCAGGTTCCGCAAGGTATCTCCAGGTGCTTGCCATTAGCAGGCTGATTCTACACAACTTTAAAAACCTTCAGGTCTCCTGGGTCACACAGGGCCCCAAAGTGGCTCAGCTTGCCTTAGATTTCGGGGGAAATGATTTCGGAAGCACCATGATTGAGGAAAATGTGGTGGCCTCAGCCGGGGTTTCCCATCGGCTAAGCGAAGAAGAACTCAGGGCCTATATTGAAGAAGCAGGTTACACCCCCAGACGCCGAAAAATGGACTATACCCTCCTTTAGGGCTATTTGATTATGGAAGAGATCTTTCTTGAAGATTCCCATCATCTTCTCATTCGTTCCAAATATCTTTTACCCTTGCCTCAGTCTCCCCTCCTTGATGGGGCCATAGAGGTCAAAAATTCAAGGATTCACAGCCTTGGCCCTTACAAGACCCTGAAGAAAGAGGTCTCAAGGGCAAAGCTAATTGATCTTGAGGACCATGTGCTTATGCCAGTCCTCACCAATGCCCATCTCCACCTTGAGCTCTCAGCCCTTCGCTTCAGAATCCCCCCTTCAGGAAACTTTTTGCTCTGGGTCAGACAGGTCATCAAAAAAAGGGCTACTCTTACCCCCATTGAGATTAAGGAATCTGCAAATTTTGCCATAAAGGAGATCCTCCGAGAGGGAATCGGAATCATCGGAGAGGTCACCAATTCGGCTATAACTGTGGAGGTTCTCCTTAGATCACCCCTTTGTGGCTATATCTTCCAGGAGATCATCAATTTCAAGGGTAGTTCCCCTTTAAAGGACCTTAAGGATTTTTCACCCCACTTTAAGCTCACCTATTCAGCCCATGCCCCTTACACGGTCTCTCCCCTTCTTATTCAGGTCATAAAGGCCTATAATCGGAAGAAAGGGCGGCTCTTTGTAATTCACCTTGGAGAGTCCTCTGAGGAAGTGGAATTTTTAAAGAAAGGAGAGGGCCCAATTCCTGAGCTTCTCAAGGAGAGAGGACAATGGAATGACTCCTTTAAGGCACCTAAGGTATCTCCGGTTAAATATCTGGAAGGCTTAGGATGTTTAGATGAAAAAACCCTTATCATTCATGGAATACACCTTACGGAGGATGATCTGGAGGTCCTTGCCAGATGCGGGGTTAAGGTCTGTCTCTGTCCGAGGAGTAATCTTTACACAGGGGCAGGATTTCCAAGCCTTCCTAAGATGCTTGCCTATGGACTTAAGATTTGTATTGGAACCGATTCCTTAGCCAGCAACGACAGACTCTCCCTCTTTGAGGAGATTAAGGCCCTGCATTCCTTTTATCCAGAGGTCCCACCTTTAAAGCTCCTTGAAATGGCATCCATCAATGGGGCTGAGATCCTTGGCTTTGAGGAATGGGGGACCCTTAAGCCCGGTGCCTGGGCTAATTTCCTTGCTGTTACAACCTCTTCACCTTTATCAGATTCTATGGATAAGGCCTTGGAGGAGTTCCTTTCCTGTGAAAAGGAAGTAAAATATCGCTTCTATGCAGGTCTTTAACCCAAATTCCTCCCTGAAGATCGGTCTTCCTCGCTATCTAAATACCCTCCCCCTGCTTCACTTTTTGAAGGTAGAGGCTGAGGTTGAGCTTAAATTATTAGCACCCTCTGAGATAAATTCTGCCTTACAGAAAGGGGAGCTTCAGGCTGGCCTTGCTTCAAGTTTATTTTATGCACGCCAATTCAGGGATTTTTATATCCTACCTGACCTTTCCATAAGTGCAGTGGGTAGGGTTAGAAGTGTCATCCTCTATCACAGGGTCCCTCTTCAGGAACTTGATCAAAGACCCATAGGTATTTCTCCTGAGACCGAGACCTCCTTTGGACTTTTGCGCATCCTTCTTGAGGATTTTTTCCATCTCCAGCCGGAGTACTTCCTTCAGACAAAAAGAATTATCCAAGGGGAAAGAACAAAAGAGATAGAAAACCTCTCGGGTTATCTGGCAATTGGCGATGAGGCCCTTTTACTTGAAAAAGCTGGGCTTTTCCCCTTTAGCACAGACCTTGCTGAGATCTGGCTCAAAAGGACCCATCTTCCCTTTGTTTTTGCCCTGTTTATCGTGAGAAGAAACCTCTCCAGCGAAGAAAGAGAGCTCCTGAAGAGGTTTTTATCTGCCCTTTATCTTGGGCGTGCTAAGGGGCTCTCACATCTTAAAGAGATTGTTGAGACCTCACACCTACCTCTAAGCAAGGACTTTGCCCTGAAATACCTCCAACATCTGGAATACGATTTCTCTGGACTAAAGCAAAGGGCCTTTATGCACTTTTGTAAACTTTTACTCCAAAGGGGGATGCTCAAGGAGCTCCCTGAGCTCAATTTTTTTGAACTATGAACAGGGAATCTCAGGACCACAAGGCCTTTGTCAAAGCCAAGTTTGATCGCATCGTAAGACGCTATGACCTTGTCAATTCCTTAGGGAGCTTTTATCAGGACTATTTCTGGAGAAAAAGGGTAGCCCGATTGTTTAAAGGGGCAGAAGGCCCTTTTCTGGACCTCTGCTCAGGCCCCTTTACCCTCAGTTTTGAGATTTTAAAGGAAAATTCCTCCCAACTCTTTGCTCTGGACCTGAGTCTTGAGATGCTCCTTTATGGTAAGACCAAGGCTTCCCCCTTACAAAAATACCTCTTTCCACTGAGAGGGGATGCTGAGCGGCTCCCTTTCAAAGACAAGACCTTTGGAGCCTTAAGCATTGCCTTTGGACTCAGAAACCTCCCAGATAGGGTGAGAGCCCTTCAGGAGTTTTACAGGGTTCTTAAAAAGGAAGGCCTCTTGGTGATCCTTGAGTTCTCCATGCCAAAGAGTCCCCTTCTCAGATATCCCTATCTCCTCTATCTAAAGTATGGTCTATCTTTTCTTGGAGGTCTTCTGACAGGAGATAAAGAGGCCTATCTCTATCTGGCAAGTTCAATCCAGAAATTTCCACCACCGGAGGAGATCCACAGGCTCCTTGAGAAGGTAGGCTTCAAAAAGGTGCTCTTAAAGTCCCTGACCTTTGGGGTGGTAACCCTCTATGCCTACCAAAAATAGCCTGAAGCTCTTAGGTCTCAACTTTATCCCTCTTCAAGGGGTTTTAACACAAAGAGGAGCTGGCCTTCCTCAACCATCTGATTGAGTTTTACGCAGACCTCTACCACCTGGGCATCAAAGGGGGCCAGTATTGGGTTTTCCATCTTCATGGACTCAAGGTTAGCTATCTCCTCTCCTTTGTGCACAATATCTCCTGATTTTATGACCCCTCTCTTGGGATTTCCAAGCCTCCAGACAGTTCCACTGATAGGGGCTCCGATCTCGTTTGGTTTCATAGCCTTTTTGACCTCAACTTTTTTGGCCCGTGGTGTTTTTACCTCAAAGACCCTGGTCTTGTTGTTGACCCGTAGGACCACATGGATGATCCCCTCGTTCTCGCTCCCCACAGAGACGAGCTCTATGCTGTAAGGTTTCCCGTCCAGTTCAAATTCAACCTTATCTCCTGGTTTGGTTAGACCCTCTCTCCAGACCTTGGTGGGGAGGACCATAGGAGCAAGGCCGTATTTGTCACGAAATCTGATATAATCTATGGCATCTTTGGGATGCATAAGGAAGAGGATAAATTCTTCCTCTGTTACAGGCCTTCCAATCTCCTCCTCAAGCTGTTTCCTGAGTAAGTTGAGATCTTCATCGGCAATATTTTCAAGGGCGGAGGTCTCCTTTCTTTCCTTAATCTTTTCCTCCCAGGCCTCTCCAAAGGCAGAACGATAGACCCATTCATCCGGCCAGCCCACTGGTAGTTTTCCATAATGCCCAAGAATCAGGTTTTTGAAGTCCCCAGGGGCCTGTCTGAAAAGCTGAAGTAACTCCTCCTGTTCCTCTGGCTCCATAGCCGAAAATTCCTGATGTCTTTCTTCTACAAATTTTCTCAGAAGATTGATTACCCTTTGAACCCCCTCTTCTCCGTATTCTTTGTAATACCGATTAACTATGCCTGAACAGGTGACCCAGGTGATTTGTGAGCCCGGAGTCACATCAAAGTACTTGACAATTTGATTGTAAAGACTCATCACCTGTAAAATGGCTGGCATGAGATGAAGGAATCCACCCTTTTCTGCCTGTTCAAAGGAGCTAGGAAAGGCCCCTCCAGGCATCTTGTGCCGGGTGACCATGTGGTCAAAGCCTTTAAAGGGGGATTCCGCCCACTCGTAATCCCTTATCCACTCCCTTACCTTCTCCACCGAAAGCTCAGCCATCTTCCGATTGAGATTAACGGGGATTCCCTCTTCTCTGAGGGCTGCTTCAACGGCAAGGATGGGTGGGTGGCCGTAGAATCTGCAGAGGGTATCCTCCTGGGCATCAAGGATCTTAGCCCCAGCTTTGGCTGCTGAGACAAGCACTGGAATGGCAAGCCCGTCTGTGATATGGCGATGATAGTTGATCACAAGTTCAGGATACTTATCCTTAATAGCGGAAATCAGCTCGGAGACACTTTTAGAGGTTCCTACCCCGGCCATGTCCTTAATGCAGAGTATGATCTCCTCTACACCCCCGCAAAGGTCAACAATCTCATCTACCACCTTGAGGTAATACTTAGTATCAAACCAGGGGGCCACTGTGTAAGAGATGGCAGGCTCAAAAAGTCTTCCCCTTTTCATAACCACTTCAGCAACAGTGCGCATATTTCTTATATCATTCAGGAAGGAAAAGCACCTCCAGACATCAATATCCACCCTCGCAACCACATATTCAATAATGTTCCTGGGATAGGGCCTGTAGCCAAACATATTGGTTTCCCGGATCAGGGTCTGAAGAAGGACATTGGGCATTAGTTCTCGTAAAAGGGCTATTTCCTCAAAGGGGCTTTCCCGGCGATTCATAATCCCCACATGCCATCTTGCTCCACCGTGACATTCCGCGGCAAAAAGGCCCATTTCATTGTAGTAGGGGGCCAGGGTCTTCAGGTCAAAGATTCTCAAGCGATTCTTATAGTCCGATTGACCGGCATCTCTCATTCCAACAGATACTATGGAAACACCGGGCAGGTTGCGAACCCTTTGCACAATCTCCTTTGGGCTCATACCGGGCCTAACAAAGACATATCCCATAAAGGGCCTCCTTAGCTTCTTTGGAATTTACATCCAGGGCTGAGGCCCGAGGGCAGAGACCTCAGCTACATATTGAGCAATCTTGAGGGCCTCATCGTCCGTTGTCTTTTCTCGGAAGGTAGATATGAGTTCCTGATAATGCTCTTCAATAAAGCGTGTAGAAAAGTTTCCGGCTATAAACTCAGGGTGTCTGATTATACTCAAGAGAAGGGGAGCAATGGTCTTAATTCCCTCAACCCTCAAACCCCTGCTTAAGGCCCTGTCCATAACTCTTAGGGCCTCGGTTCTATCAGCTCCAGCCGACATGAGAAGCATGATGAGGGAATCATAATAAGGGGGGACATCTGCCCCTTCATAGACCCCTGAGGCAACCCTTATACCCGGCCCAAGGGGAATCTCCAAGCGAGTTATACTACCAAAAGAGGGGTTAAAGGTGCGGGGATCTTCGGCATTGATACGCACCTCAATGGCATGCCGGTTTGGATAAATGTCCTCCTGGACAAAGGGAAGCCTCTTTCCCTGGGCTATATCAAACATGAGGCTTACAATGTCAAGACCGGTGATTAATTCGGTAACCCCGTGTTCAACCTGAAGGCGGGTATTTACCTCAAGGAAGTAAAATTTCCGCGTTTTGGGGTCAAGGAGAAATTCAACGGTGCCAGCTGAGTAATAACCAAGCTCTCGGGCAAGCCTAACGGCAGTGAAACAGATTTCCTGTCTCAGGTTATCATCAATACTCGGAGAGGGGGCTTCTTCCAGGACCTTCTGGTTCCGCCTCTGAATGGTGCACTCCCTTTCAAAGAGGTGGACTACATTTCCAAATCGGTCCCCCAGGATCTGAACCTCAATGTGCCTTCCCTTTTCTATATATTTTTCCACTAAAAGGGTCTCCTCTCCAAAGGCCTTTTTTGCTTCGGAGCGGGCCTTTTCAAAGGCTATGGGTATCTCCTCTGCCGAATCTACCCTCACCATTCCCTTTCCACCACCCCCTGCAGCTGCCTTGATAAGGATGGGAAAGGTGACCTCCTCTTCGTGCATCCACCTCAGAATATCCTCAGGGGTCTGAACATTGAGCATCCCTGGTATGGTTGGAACATTGGCCTTTTGAGCTATCTTTTTGGCCCGGATTTTATCTCCCATCAGGCGTATTATCTGAGGGGGAGGCCCAACCCAGATTAGACCGGCTGATTCAACCATTTCTGCAAAGCCTGGATTTTCAGCTAAAAAACCCCAACCTGGATGGATGGCCTGACATTTTTTCTCTAAGGCCGCCTTGATTATCTTTTCCATGTTTAAGTAAGAATCAAGGGGAGGGGCCTCACCAATGTGCACAGCCTCATCTGCTAAAAAGACATGATAGGCTAACCTATCAGGAGTGCTGTAAATAGCAACGGTTTTAATCTTTTTGTCCCGGCAGGTATTCATGATCCTTACCGCAGGCACACCTCTATTGGCTATCAGGACCTTCCGAATATCCCTCTCTAAGGCCATACCTACCCCCTTTTGACTATTAACCTTAAAATAGCGAAAGAAAAGATACTTGTCAATACCTCTTTGGAGGAAAAGTGGCTTGCTTAAGTTTTTACTAATGTGAGACCCTTGCAAAATTATGGTTCTTTTAGCTTTTCTGGTAGCCTCAACCCATAGGTTGCCTTTATTAGGTGTTTTTTTTGATTTTTGCAGGGAACTCTTAAGTGGCTTTTGCTAAGGGAGTTTTACCTTATCGGCATTCACAAAGTCCAGATAATCCCCACCCATCTGCAAGGCAAGCCACCTCTTCTTCGTTGCCTTGTTTATGGCACCCTCTTCAAAATTAAAGGCCGAAATCACCGGAACTATCTTATACCTCCCAGCTAAGTCCGGAAAATACCTCGGAAATTCCCTCAGGGCCTCCTCAAACTCATCAAAATGTTTATCCTTGAACTTACTCTTCACACTAATCAAAAATAAATAATCTCCTGCTATCACATAGACATCATACTCCCTTTCGCTCCCCTTCATCCTCTTTCTCACATTGGCATGGATCTCAATGTCTGTAAAACCATACCTCCTTTCAAGCACAGCAGGAATTCCAGGCACAATAATATCCTCAACCATGGTCCCCCATTTGTTCACAAGGTCTCCCCACATTTTATTGAGCTTTTCCATCTCCTTTTCTTTCTGCTCGTGATACTTCTTCCACTCTTCCCTGAATTCCGCCATCTCCTTTTCTTTTTGCTCGTAACGCTTCTCCCACTTTTCTCTGAATTCGGCTATCTCCTTTTCTTTTTGCTCGTGGTATCTTTTCCACTCTTCTCTGAATTCTGCCATCTCCTTTTCTTTTTGTTCGTAGCGTTTTTCCCACTTTTCTCTAAATTCGGCTATTTCCTTTTCTTTCTGCTCGTGATATTTCCTCCACTCTTTCCTGAACTCCGCCATCTCCTTTTCTTTTTG